>JAJDAI010000161.1 GCA_029261955.1 Deltaproteobacteria bacterium
CCTGGAGGCGGTCGTTGGCTTCGGCGAGGCTCCAGGCGTTCTGGAACTGCTGTTGGCGCAGGTTCCAGTTCAGCACCACGCCGACGGTGCTGATCGCCGCCGTCGTCCACAGGATGCCGTTGTTCACGAGCCAGATCCCCGGCGAGCCGGCGGTGCCGGAGGCGACCAGCATCACGTCGTAGGCGAGCACCAGCGCGGCGAAGGTCGCCCCGGCCAGCCGGCCCGGCCAGGGGATGAGGGCGCCGAAGCCGAAGAAGGCGACCATGAGGGCCGTGTAGTAGGGGCTCGCGCCGCCGCCGGTCAGCCAGGTCAGCAGGATGACGCTGCCGCCGATGGCCGTGCAGGCGAGCACGGCCAGCGGGAACGCGAGGCGCTGGGCCGCCGGGTGGAAGGTGACGGCGAGCACGCAGGAGACGATCCCGACCACCCCGGCGCGTGCCAGGTAGACCGGCAGGACGTCGTCCACGAGCATCGGATCGATGGCGGCGAAGCTGACGAAGGCGCCGAGCGCCAGCAGGCAGGCGATGCGCACGGCGGGCGTCGTGCGCTGACGCATGTCGGCGGTGAAGGCCTCCTGGGTGCGCGCGCTCAGCTCAGCCTCCCGCGCCCGGCTTGCGGCCTCGGGCGAGCACGACCTGGCCGGGCGAGCCGAAGGCCAGGCGGACCTCGACGTCCACGAAGCCGGCCTGCTGGAGCAGCCGCTCGAAGCCGGCGGGGGACCAGAAGACGAACTGGCCCTCCTCCTCGCGCCGCATGAGCTCCGCCGCCTGATCAGCCATGGTGCGGGTGGCGTCGAGCAGCTCGTCCCGGCCGAGGCCCGCGGGCAGCTCGTCCTCCGCGCAGCCCTCCAGCGTGTGGACCAGGTCGAGGTAGACGGTGGACAGGTCCGCGTCGCGGCGCAGCGTCGATGCCACCAGCAGGCCACCGGGACGGAGCACGCGGAAGGCCTCGGACAGCAGGTCGTCGGGGTGGCGCAGGTAGCTGAGCAGCAGGCTTGCGGACACGCGGTCGAAGCTCGCCTCCTCCCACGGAAGCCCTCCGTGGCTGTCCAGCAGGCTGGCCGGCAGGCGGCGCAGCGCCTCGCGCGCGTCCTCCTCGGGCAGGCGGCCCGCCTCGACCCGGCACAGCAGCGCGATCTCGGCCAGGAGCTCCGCGTCGGTGTTGCCCAGACCCATCGCCCGCGCGATGCCGACCGCGTCGCCCTCGGCGCCGCGGAGCAGGGCGTGCAGCTCGGGGCCGTAGTGGCTCGCGAGGCGCTCCATGAAGGCCCGGTGCACGCCCGGGATGCGGCGCCCCAGCTCGTCCAGGCCGGCGAGCTCGCCGCGCAGCCAGCGCCGCAGCGCCAGCCGGGGAGTCCCCTCGAGGTCGGCCTGCACGGTCTCCAGGGCCAGGCCCAGCTCGCGGGCCTTCAGCTCGGCCACGGCGAGGGCCTCGGGCACGAGGTCGGCAGCCACCAGCCGCGACGGCGGCGCCTCGGCCAGCCAGGTCTGCAGGTTGCCGGTGCCCGCGCCCAGCTCGAGCACCCGCTGGCCGGCGGGGTCGAGCCAGCCGGCGTGCAGCGCCATGAGCTCGCGGTAGGAGTCCGCGTGCATCAGCACGTCGAAGCCGAGCCCCCCGCCCCCGAGCAGGTAGTCGTGCCAGTAGTCGCGCCGGTCGCTGAGGTCGCGGCGACGCACGCGGGTCCACTCCTCCTCGGCGTTCGCGGCCAGCCAGCCCAGGGCGGGCACGCGCCCCTGGATGCGGCTGCCGTGCAGGTGGTGGTGGATGTTCTCGGCCAGGCAGGCGAACTGCTCGAGCGCGGCCGCGCCGCTGCGGGGCAGGTGGCCGGAGTCGAATTCCAGCAGCTCCCGGCCGCCCGGCGCGCTGACGCTCAGCACGTCGTCGATGCGGCGGCGGTCCATGTAGGCGTCGTGCCGCCCCGAGATCCACAGGATGTCCTGGCGGATGCTCGCCATGTCCCGGCGGGCGTCGTCGAGGCTGCCCGCGCCCAGCTCCTCCAGGTCGCGGCAGAAGTGGTCCCCGTCGACCATGCAGCCGGCCAGGGTGATGACTCCGTTGGGGATGCCGCGGCGGTGGTTGCCCACGATGTCCACGTGCCCGGCGACCTGAAGGATCGAGTCCTGCGCGTCGGCGGCGCCCATGTAGGAGACCCACAGGCTGATGTCGGCGCACTCGGGCCGGGTGAGGGCCACGCGGCCGGCGACCGAGGCGAAGCTGCTGGTGATCAGCACGACCTTCGAGGGCTTGAGCGTGCCGTTCGTCCGGGCCCAGGCCAGCGCCGCCGTGATGTCGGCGACCTGCCCGCTGGTGGTGAACTTCAGGTTGCGGCGCCCTTCGGCCGCGTTGCCGGGCGCGCAGGCGGACTCGCCGAGGTTGTCCGTGCAGTCGATGCGCAGGACGGCGACGTTCTGGTGGTGCCGCCGGAAGTTGTCGACGAGGGTGCCCGCGAGGGCGGACAGCGTCTCCTTGCGGCCGCCGTAGCCGGGCACGATCAGGACGAGGGGGACCTCGGCGCCGGCCTCTTCGGGAAAGGCGCGATTCAGCAGGCCCACGACCTCGAGCCCGCGGGCGTTGGGGAAGCGCACGACCTCGAAGGAGGCCTCGACCTCACCCTGGGCGCGCCGCCGGGCGCGGTGCCACAGCAGCCCGGTGATCGCGGCCAGCTTCTGCCAGCCGCCGGCGAGGGATTCGAGCAGCCAGGGGCGACGTGCGGCCTCCTGAGCCCGGCGAACCGGCGGCGCGGTGCGGCGCACACCGTGGCTGACGCCCACCTTCAACCAGGTCGCCCGCCCGGGGGGCTCCACCAGGGTGATGTGCTTGACGACCGCCGATTCCAGGCGCTCGACGCCCCCGCTGATGCCCTCCAGGCGGGCCCCTTCGAGGGCGCCGCCTGGGGCCAGCTGGCACGACGCCGGGTCCGCGCGGAAGCTGAAGCCGCCGGCGCTGCGCTCCAGCACGGCGAACTGGAGCACCTCTTCGGGGCGCCACGGGCGCGGGAGGGCCAGCCGGGTCGAGCCGGCGATGAGCTGGCGGTCGGTGGAGCGGCGCTCCGAGCAGAGCAGCTGCTGCGGCAGGGCGAGCCGCGCGGCCTCGGCGCTCACCTCGAGCACGCGGGTGTCGAAGGACCAGCTGACGAAGTCGTGCGTGAGCAGGCCCACGGCCGGCTCGCCGATGCGCAGCTCCGCCGCCGTCGCGGTCTGCAGGCTCAGCGCGTCCCCGTCCACGGCCAGCGTGCCGTCCACCTGGACGGGGCGGCCCTCCGGCACGACCGCCATCCCAGCCCCGCTCGCAGCGATCAGCAGCGCCTTCACCGCGGCGCCTTCCAGGGGCTCGCCGCCCTCCGCCTCTCCGTCGAGCAGGGCGCGCGCGGTGCGCCGGGTCCCGTCCACCGAGGTCACCCCGGCCACGAAGCGCCGCAGCTGACGTCGCGCCTTCGGGGAGACCGAGCGGAACTGGAGCCCCATGCCGCCGGGCACGGTGCGCACGACCTCCGCGTCGACGGCGACCTCGGTGCGGGCGTCCAGGCTCAGCAGGAGCGTCAGCCGCGAGCCCTCGGGCAGGGGGCGGTCGGTGTCGAGGAAGAAGCCGTCGAGGCTCAGGTCCCGCGTCTCGCCCAGCGGCCGCGATCCGCCGCCCTGCGAGACGAGCAGCCGCACGTCGACGCGGTGGATCCGCCGCTGGTCCTCGCCGAGGGACGGGGCCTCGGCGCCGATCACGACGCGCCCTCGCTGAAGGTGGCTACGAAGAGGGCGCCGCCGAGGGGCGACTCGCCGCAGACGAGGGTGCCGCCGTGCGCCTCCGCGACCGCCCGGCAGATCGACAGGCCCAGGCCGTGCCCGGCCTCGCCGCGGGTGGTGAAGAGCGGGTCGAAGATGCGCTCGCGGAGGTCCTCCTGCACGCCCGGGCCGTCGTCGC
>JAJDAI010000162.1 GCA_029261955.1 Deltaproteobacteria bacterium
GTAGCGGGTCCAGTGGAACTCGGCGCTGAAGATCAGCTCCAGCTCGCCGGCCTTGCCGGGCAGCGGGATCTGGGGCCGCAGGGCCACCCGAGCCATGTCGGTCATCATCTTGCCGAGGCGGCGGTCCCGCGTGATGAAGTCCCGGTTCACCGTGTAGAGCGAGCGGTAGAAGCTCACCGAGCTCTGCCAGTGGAAGCGGTCCGAGATGTCGAGCACGACCCCCTTGCCCAGGTCGATGGACACGCCCAGCTCGACCGAGTGGCTGCGCATCGCCCAGTCGTCGAGGTAGCCGCGCCAGAGCACGCGCAGGAAGGCCCGCTTGCCGAGCGCCTGCCTCAGCTGCGCGGCCAGGGCGTGGCGATCGCGGCCCTCGGGGTGCCGGGACTCGACCCACTGCGCGCGGCTGCGCACCTGGAGCTCCGCGTCGGCCGGAAAGACCGGCACGTCCAGGTAGGGGTTGGC
This sequence comes from Deltaproteobacteria bacterium, assembly GCA_029261955.1. GTDB lineage: Bacteria > Myxococcota_A > UBA796 > UBA9615 > UBA9615 > CALCXL01. The sequence continues at coordinate 463 of JAJDAI010000162.1, forward strand.
CAGGTAGCCCCGCAGCAGCTGCAGCGTGTAGGTGGCCGAGGCGACCGTGGTTCGGCTCAGGACGACCGTCGCCGTGGCGTCGATCTGGTGGGCGAAGCGGTCGCGCCAGATGTCGATGGCTTCGCTCACCTGGCCCACGCGGTACCAGGCGAAGCCGTAGCCCAGCCCCAGCGTGAGGTTGCGCTTCAGCAGGTCGATCTCGCCGTTCCCGAAGAAGCTGTTGCTGTGGGTGTCGCTCTCGAAGCTGCCGATCCAGCCTCCGCCCACGCGCACCGTGCGCAGGTCGCCGGCCAGGTTGAGGCTGGCCTCGTGCCGCGTCTCGAAGAAGCCCGGGGTGGCCGAGGTGATGACGTCCATCGTCGCGGCGCTGATGGCGTCCGCCTTGTAGCCCACGCCGAGGTTCAGCTCCTGGGCCAGGTTGACGTCGAACTCGCCCCAGGGGCTGGTGACGCTCAGGCCGTCGTTGTTGCCGTAGTAGGACACGCCGACTTCGGTGTGCGTGTCCCCGGCGTCCTGCGCCCAGGCCGGGGACGCGCACAGCAGCGCCAGGGCGAAGGTCGCGCCCCTCACAGCCCGGTCTCGATCCAGCGGCGCAGGGCGATGTAGCCGGGCTCGTCGACGGTGGCGAAGACGACCTCGCCCTCGGCGTGCTCGATGCCGCCCTCCTCGGGGTCCAGGCACTTGAGCAGCAGCCGCGCCTCGTCGGCGACCTCCTCGTCGATCAGCCGGGCCCGCACGGAGTCGTAGTTCCAGCCCAATTCGGCTGTGTCCAGGCGGTCCTCGTCCAGCGGGGTGCCGGGCACCGCGGGTTCCGCGCGCAGGTACTCGACCGAGTAGAGCGTGAGCCGGCGATCCGGGTCGCCGTGGCAGCCGAGGTTGGAGCAGGAGCGGGTGAGGATCGGCTGGACGGCCGCGACGAACTCGTCGAAGTCGGGCTCGGGGTAGGGCCGGTAGGGGTTGTCGGGGCCCGGGCAGCCGAGCAGCAGCGCCGCACACAGGGGGACCCAGGCAACCCACGTCGCAGTGGGCCATCGAGTCGAGCTGCGGTTCGGCCGCTGCATGCGCCTCCCCTCGACCGCTCCCCCATCGGGCGGCCCCATCCAGGGTGCAGGACGCAGAGCCTCGGCGCCTGACGACCGTCAGGCCGGCGACAGGCGGCCGGGCCTAGTCTTCGCAGCATGTACGCGCCTGTGCGCTGCGGCTCTTCACTGCGAGCCACCTTCCTGCTCCTCGCAATGGGGACCTGGCTCGCCGGGTGCCCTCTCGCTGAGGATCCGGTCGCGAGCGTCTCCGAGGGCTGCCTGCTCGCCGGCTGCCACGCCGCGGTCGAGAAGATCCACCACGGCGGCCCCGCCCTGGCCTGCGTCGATTGCCACCTGGGCGACCCCGACGCGCCGACCAAGGAGGACGCGCACGTCACGGTGGACATCTCCTTCAACCCGTCCACTCCGGGTTCGCGCCCCCTCGGTCGGCCGTCGATGCAGGAGCTGGACGAGCTGCCCTTGGATGTCGTGCAGTTCCTCAACCCCGCGGACTACCGCGTCGCGGCGCGGTCCTGCGGCAGCTCCGCGCTGGGCGGGGCGCAGTGCCACACGAGCATCGTCGACAGCTCCCTGCTGTTGAACCGCTACACCCTCGCGGGGCAGTTCAGCGGCGGCGGCTTCATCTCCGGGGTCCAGGACAAGGACGTGCAGTGGGGCGTCACGGACGTGCAGGACCCCCACACCCCCGAAGAGCTCGCGCCAGGCACGGTGTCCGGGGTGGAGCGCATGCCGGCGTCCCCGCCCGACTCCGTGACCGACCCGAGCGCGCGCGCCTACTTCCCCGTGATGGAGCAGCTCTGCGCCGAGTGTCACGTGGGCCAGGACGGCCGCCACACCCCCGGTCTGTACTACTCCTCGGGCTGCAACGCGTGCCACATGGTGACCACCGAGGACGCGCGCGCCGGCACCGCGGATGAGACGCAGGACATCGACGAGCTCGGCCACGTCGCGAGCCACCGCTTCACCAACCTCATCCCCGACTCCCAGTGCGCCCGCTGCCACGTGTCCCACCTGGGCCGGGCGCTGCTCGCGCGGGGCATCCGGGAGCGCAGCGAGCCCGAAGGCGACGAGGCCATCGGCGGCCCCAACCGCGGCGTCGAGGACCCGGAGCACGCGGTCGCCTGGGCCGAATCCAACTACGTGAGGCACCAGGGACGCAGCCAGATCTACGGCAAGCCCTACCCCTTCTTCATCGAGGACGAGGACGGCAGCAACACCGTCGACGAGACCCCGCCCGACGTGCACAGCGCCGCGGGCATGGGCTGCATCGACTGCCACAACATCCGCGAGGCGCACGGCGACAGCTCGATGTCCGGCCGCATGGACAGCGAGATCGACGTGCGCTGCGAGTCCTGCCACGGCCGCCCCGGCGAGCGGGCGAGCCTGCGATCGGACGCGGGCCTGGCCTTCAACCGCAGCGAGACGACGCCCGGCGGCACCGGCCTGAACCAGCCCGTGTTCACCGAAGAGGCCGATGGGGAGGTCCTTCAATACGTGCGCTTCACGCAAGCCAACCACTCGGTCACGCAGATCACGGAGCGGACCGAGCCCTCCTCCGAGGCCTTCAACGTCAACACCCAGATGGGCTGCGCGCTGCACGCGGGCGACGCGGCGACGCGGGCTGCGGTGAAGGCGGCGGTGAACGCACAGGCCG
>JAJDAI010000163.1 GCA_029261955.1 Deltaproteobacteria bacterium
TCAAGGTCAACAGCAGGCCGCCCAGCAGCGCCCAGCGTGCCCCCAGCCAGCGCTGCAGGGCCGCGACCGAGAAGGCCACCAGCGCCACCCGGCAGAGCACCCCCTGCCACAAGATGAGCAGGTTGGGGTCGACGCCCGTCCAGGTGTTGAGCTGGTCGATGGCGTTCATGAAGCCGGAGTAGCCCGGCGGGTGGATGTAGGGGACCCAGGCCCAGTCGGGCTGCTGGCCGTGCACCCAGAGCTCGACGACGCCGGTGTGGATCAGGTGGTCGCTGTAGCCCGCAGCGGTGGCCCAGCCCATCCAGAGGAGGAAGGGCACGAAGAGCACCAGGGTGATCGGCCAGGGCGAGTCGATGAGCCGCGCGAGCAGGCCTGTCTTCGTGTCGCCCATGGCCCCCAGGGTATCCGCCCCCGCGATCCCGGGCGCCCCGGCGCTGCAATCCGGAGCGCGCACATGCGCAATCCGGAGCGGCGATCGCTGCGCTCCGGATCCGCAATCCGGATTGCTTGCACGATCGTTGTTTTCAGACGCGTTCGCAGGCTGTATACCTTCCTCATCGCGCTCGGGGCCCATGGCTCACCGCGGCCCGGACGTGATCTCGGAGGACACCCGTGTCAGCTACGAACATCAGCCTGGATGCAGGCCAGCGGAAGCGATCCGTTCTCGAAGACCACCTGGACATCGTCGGCGTGCTGCACGACCGCGAAGTCGCTGAGATGCTCGGCATGACCGCCGGCGGTGTGCGCGCCTACCGGCAGCGCCACAGCATCCCCGCAGGGTGGCGGACGGACGGCAAGACCACGACGGCGCCGCGCCGCAAGGCCGTGCGGAGCACCCGCAAGACCACGCGCACCACGCCGCGCCGCTCGACTCCCCGTCCCGACCCGATGACTGTTCGGGCGAAGCCGCAGCGGCGCCGCGCGACCAAGCGTCGCTCGGGGCCGGAGCGTCTGGCCTACACGGTGACGGCCGAGACGAGCCAGGCGGGGCGCGTCCAGTGCGTCGCCCTGGCGACGACGGCGGGGGAAGCTGCGGCCATCGCGCTGCAGCACTTCGAGGCCACCGTGCGCGGGGCCACCCTCATCGACGTGCGGGTCCTCGCCACGGTCCTCTGAGTCGGCGGTCGCCTCGGGCGCCTACTCGTCGATCACCTGCCCGCAGTCCAACGCGTCGATGGCGCGATCGATCGTCGTGACCACCCCGGTCGCGTCGATGGAGACGTGCGCCGCGTCCAGGCGGTAGGGCGAAGACCACACCGCGATGTGCAGCAGGAACTCGAAGCCGTCGCCCGCGGGGCGCCAGGCTCCGTCGCGCAGATCGCCCGTGGCCCAGAGGAAGCGCTGCCCCGCGGCCAGCAGCAGCGCCTCCGTGAAGCTGTCGATGGGGCCGAGGAAGTCGCGCATGGTCTGCTCGTCGATCACGAGGCCCGTGGCGTCGCCGCGGTTCCAGGCGAGCGAGTCGGCGGTGCACCAGGTGGCGCCGCAGTCCTGCACGAAGCCCGACGCGCTGCGCAGCGCCGCAAAGTCGAGCTCGCAAGCCGCGGGATCGCTCGCGGTCGCGCAGAGCGCGCCGACGCTCGCGATGACGTCCACGGGCAGGTCCACGCTCAGCTCTTCGGCCTGGATGTTCCGGTACTCCCAGTAGTCGAGCGGATCCGCCGGCACGAGCTCGGCGAAGGGCAGCGACCAGAGCGTCGGCAGCGGCTGCCAGTCCCCGCCCTCCAGGGCCAGCCCGTCCCAGAAGGCCGCGCAGAAGTCGGAGCCGGTCTCGAAGCCGGCGGCGTTGTCGGGGCCGTCGCAGAGGTCGGCCTGGGTCAGGGACGCGTCGCAGCCGGACTCGGCTTCGGGCGGACGGGGCCGCTCGGTGTCGTCGTCGTCCGCGACCTCCTCCACCGGGCAGCCCGCGAGCAGGAGAAGGAGAAGGAGCTTCATCCGTTCAGTCCATCATCAGGGCGCGGCGGGCGGCGTCGGCCGTCAGGGCGTCGCGGGCACCGAGCGCGGCACCGAGCAGGCCCAGCACCGAGCCCACGGTGGCGAAGAAGCCCCACATGGAGAAGAAGTGGTGGTAGGCGGCGTAGGCGATCCACGCGACGTTGATGAGCATGCCCGCCCCGCCGAGTCCGAGGCCCGCCAGCACCGCCCAGCGGCGCGCCCGCATGAACGAGCCGCCGGTGATCACCGTCGCGATGCCCAGGACCACGAAGAGCGGCGGCATCACGCGGTGCCAGCCATCCAGCAGGACCACGACCTGAAGCTGGACGGCCGCCAGGAAGCTCAGCAGCCCGGCCAGCATCAGCAGCGCGCCGCCGCCGCGCGCGAGCAGGGAGGGGCGCTCGGGCTCGTGTTCGATCGGGGGGGCGGCCTCGGCCGCGCTTCGGGGCTGCCAGCCTCCGCTCACTGGCAGGATCCGTCGCCAGGGCCGCCGCTGAGGCCCTTCGGGCACCAGTCCGGAGGCACGACCTGGAGCACCGAGTCGACCGCGTCCCAGTCGGGGTGGTCCAGGTTGAAGGGCAGCTCGCCCGTGTCCTCGCCGGCCACGAACAGGCCGTCTCCGACGTGCTCCGAGGGGGAGTCGATGGGCTCGCCGTCGGCGTTCTGCCAGCCACCCACGGTCACGGTCACCTCGTCGGGCGGCAGCAGCACGACCAGCTCGTCGTCGCCCGCGCCGAGCTCGTGCACGCCGTTGGCGCCGGGGCGGTAGAGGCCGGGGCGCAGCAGCACCTCGTCCTGTCCGGGCTCGCCTCCGCCGGCGATCCGCATCCACAGGCCGACCTGCACGCCGGCGCTCTCGCTCAGGGCCGTGCGCTGGTCGTGCACGTAGCCCAGGCTCACGTCCTTGGCCTCCTCGTCCACGTCCAGCTGCACGCAGCCGAAGGCGTCGTCGATGTCGGCCTCGGTCACGCGGATCCAGAGATCGAAGGTGCCCAGCTCGGTGGGCGTGCCGGTGATGGCGCCGCCCTCGGCGAGGCTCAAGCCACCGGGCATGCGGCCCGTCGCCAGCGTGTAGACGCCGGGCCCGTCGTAGTCCGCGACGCGGACGTCGCCTTCGTAGGGCAGGCCGAGGGTCGCGAGGGGCAGCCCCTCGTCGCTCAGGTCGCGCAGCGCGCACTCGGGGGACGGCGTGTCGTCGTCGTCATCGATGGGCTCGACGTCGAGCTGACCGGAGGGAAAGCAGGACACCAGGAGCAGCAGGGACAGGAGCGACACGACGCGCATGGGAGCCTCCGACGGAAGAATACAGCGACCGCGGGCAAGGGCACCGGGTATCCCCGGACGGACCGGCGCCTCCGCGGATCCCCCGCTTCATCGCGATCGAAGGAGACTCAGCCTCCGGCGAGCCGGCGGAGCTCGTCCAGGGACTCGCGCACCTCGGCCGGCAGGGTCTGCCCCGCGGAGCCGCTGTACTCGATGGCCAGGTGCCACTCGAGCCGCGTCAGCGCCTTCTGCGCGACCTCGGTGCCCGGCGCCTGGCGGATCGCCGCCTCCAACAGGTACTCGGCCTGGCCCAGGTCGGGCGAGGTGCCGAGCCGCGCTTCGACCATGCCGAGCAGGTAGTAGGCCTCCGCCGCCTTCACGCCGCGCGGGTTGGCCGCGAGGAAGGAGTCGAGGTGCCGGGCGGCCCGCAGGAAGTAGGCGAGGCCCTGCCGATCGGCCGGGAAGTCCTGGCGGCCGCGGGCGTGCTGGATGAGCGCGGCGGCCTCTTCGAGGGGCTCGGTGAGGGCCGGGCGGCCCATGAGCTCCCTCAGATCGGTCAGCCAGATCTCGATGTCGCGACGCAGGTACTCGGGCACGGCCTGGTCGACCACGAGGGCGTTCAGCACCGGCTGGGGACGGGTCAGGTCGCCGCGCACCCGCAAGCAGAGCGACAGGTAGTCCGCGACGGACCAGACCCGCGCCGCGCCGGGCTGGCCCAGCAGATCCTCGTAGTTCAGCAGGGCCGCTTCGTACTGCCGCGTGGCCTGCTGGAGCTGGGCGAGCTCCTCGAGGTCCAGCTGCCCGACGTCCATCTGGTGGAACAGGCGCATGCCGAACTCGCCCCCGGCGTCGCCGGGCGTGCGGGCGTGGCAGGCGACGCAGTTCTCGGTGAGCTTGCGCACCCGGTAGCGCGCGCGCTCGACCTCGCCGCGCCCGAAGGCGTCCCGCGCCAGGCCGGCGTCGCGGCTGAGGGCGCGGGCGAGGTGCACGAAGCCCTCATCCCGCTCGGCGCCGTGGATGCGGAGCAGGCGGCTGCGCGAGGTCAGCAGCTCCAGCGCGTGGGCGATGGCCTCGCGGTTGGCGGGTTCGGCGAAGGCGACCTGATCCACGCTGAGCGGCATGAGGACGGCGATCTCGTTGAAGACGCCGTTCATCGTCGCCCGCGTCTGCGGGTCGGCCTTGTCGGCTCCATGAGCCGGAATCACCAGGAATCCCGCAAGAACAACGAGGAGAAGGAGACGGGTCATGGCAAGACCTCGGGTTGCAGGCACGATCCATCTGGATGCGATGTTCGTGCCGCGCTGGCCCGGTTCCTGCGAGCCCTGCTGCACGCACCCTGGAGAGATCATGGACGACCTGAAGCAGAGGCTGGAGGCGAAGCTGGAGCTCCTGCTCCGCCGTGGGAACGCGATCGAGGGCCACCTGCGACACGAAGATGGCCGCAACGAGTTGGACTGGGCCGATCGCGCATCCCTCACCGAAAACGACGAGGTCCTCGAGGCCCTCGAGGACTCGACGCGGGCCGACGTGGGCGCGATCCGTGCGGCCCTGGAGCGACTGAAGGAAGGCACCTACGACGAGTGCATGGACTGCGGCGAGACCATCCCGAAGCGGCGGCTCGAGGCCTTGCCCTTCGCGACCCAGTGCGTGGATTGCGCCGCCTGATCGAGGCATCCGGCACAGGTCAGCCCTGTGCCGGATCGCTCGCTAGATGAAGGCGCGCAACAGAAACCAGATGCCGAGCCCTGTCAGCGCGACCTGCACGGTGCGCCGAAACCAGAGCTCGGGGATCCGCCGAAACACCAGCTGACCGACCAGCAGGCCGAAGCCCGCGGGCACGGCCATCTGCGCCGACAGCGCGAGTCGATCGAGTGTCAGCAGCCCCGCGGCGACGTAGCCGATGAGCTGCGCCGCGACCACGCCCGCGAGGTAGAGCACCAGCGCCGTCGTGCGGCGGCCGGGGCTCCAGGACTTCGCCGTCAGGTAGAGCACGGCGGGCGGCCCGGAGACCCCCACCGCCGCGCCCAGCAGGCCGCCGGCGACCCCGGCCCCCAGGCCGAAGGAGGTCGGCGCCTCGAACTCCGGACTGCGCAGCTGCAGGGCCATGCCGAGCAGGAGCGCGCAGCCCAGCAGGACGAAGAGCACGCCGGGCTCGGCGTCGCGCAGCAGCAGCACCCCGAAGGGCACACCCAGCAGGGCTCCCCCGATCAGCGGCGCCGCGTCTCGGGGCTTCAGGTGGGCACGGAGCGAGATCAGCATCGCGAGCAGCAGCACGAGGTGCAGGCTCGCCACGGGCGGCAGGAGCGCGGACACCGGCAGGACGAGCGCGCCGATCGAGATGGCCGTGAGGCCGAAGCCGAAGCCCAGGGCTCCCTGGACCACGCCACCGATCAGCGCACCGGCCGCCAGGACCCACATGGGCTCCATCAGGACATCCTCCGAAGGGCACGGCTCGGAGCTGCAGTGGGGAGCCCGATCGGCCGAATCGAGGATCGCACGCCCGCGTGGGCCGTGGTAGATCCGCCCCCATGTCGACCGCCGTCGTGAATCCCTCCCCGTTCGAAGCGGCCCGCCAGGCCGCCGTGGGCAAGGCCATCCAGGTCGTCCTCTCCAACATCAGCCAGTACGGGCGCTTC
>JAJDAI010000164.1 GCA_029261955.1 Deltaproteobacteria bacterium
GTAGGGCGGCGCGGGCAGCTGGCTGATGGTGGTGACGCCGAGCTCCGGTTCGTGCGACGCGACCGCCTCGCGCAGCGCCTTCGCCTGCTCGGCCGGGCCGACGACGAGGGCCGAGGGGCGGGGCTGGACACGCACGCGCACGGGCACGGTGTTGTCCTGGTCGCCGGGATCGCCGGGGACCTCGAGGACGAGCTCGAGGTCGTGCAGCCCGGGCAGCGTCGGGGTCCAGCTCAGCTCGACCTCGGTCCTGCCGGGGCCGAAGGACAGGGCCGTGTGGATGGGGGCGCTCGCCCCGCGCAGGTGCAGCGTGCCTTCGACGGCGGCGGTGGCGTGCAGGGTCGCGGTGACGGTCGCCTCCTCGCCCGCGACGGGGTCCTGCTGGGGCGTGGCCGCGACGACGGCAGCCTGCAGGGCGGCAGGGCCCAGCGCGACGGTGTGGATCGGGACGTCGCGGGCCGAGGCGACGCGCAGCGCGGGGTCCAGCTCGCCGCGGGTGGGCGAGCCGTCGGACAGCAGGACCAGCTCGCGGTGGCGCGCCGGCGGCAGGCTGGCGAGGGCCAGCTCCAGGGCGGAGCGCAGGTCGGTGCCGCTGGCGGGGGAGGGGGCCGCGCCGAGCAGCTCGAGCGCCTCGTCCAGGTCGTCCGTGACGTGCAGCCCCTCGGCGGCGACCACGATCCGCCCCGCCGCCTCGCCTCGTGCGTCCCAGGCCTGTCGGAGCCAGGTCGCGGCGTCCGCCCGGCGGGCCGGATCGAGCGAGGCCGAGCCGTCCACCGCGAAGACCACCGAGCGGTCGGGCTTCGGCTCCTCCTCGAAGGGCCGCGCGAGGGCGAGCAGCAGCGCGCTCAGGGCCAGGGACCGCAAGACCAGGGCGCCGAAGGAGCGCCAGGGGCTCAGCCCGGCCGGGGAGCGCTCGCGCAGCAGGGCGAGCAGGGGCAGCAGCAGGAGGAACCAGAGGACCTCGGGCGCTTCGAGCTGGTAGCGGCTGAGATCCATCATCGGGTGTAGAGCCCGAACTCGAACAGCAGGACGAGGCCGCAGGCGGCGGCGAGCAGGAGCCAGAGCGGGTCGGTCTCCTCGGTCGGCTCCTTCGCCGGCGGGGGGGCCACGGGCGTCGCGTCGTGCGGCGGCAGGGACACGAGGTCGCCTTCGTCCACGTCGAAGAGGTTCAGGGCGATGTCGTGGCTCCAGCCCGGTCCGGCCAGGCGGTACAGGCCGGCGCGCGCGAGGCGCAGGGGGCTCAGGCCGTCGCCCAGGGGCAGCGGGGTCGTCGCGCGCGCCGCCCGCCGCTCATCCCCGTCGGCCAGGGCCCGGTCCCGCTGGCGCAGGTCGGTGAGGGTCGGCACGGCGGTGCCCTCGTCCTGCCGCAGGCCGTGCCCGAAGAGCGGCCCGTCCGCGCCCAGCCAGACCGGCTCGTCCAGGCGCTGCCGCCCACCGGGGGGCGGCCCGACAGCCCGGCCGTCGCGCATCCAGAGCACCGCGTTGACGACGATCTGCGGGAAGGCCAGGCGCAGCGGCAGGTCGGAGCGCCCGAAGTCGAAGCCCCAGGCGACGTGCCGGGTGTCCCCGTCCTGGCGGGCCAGGGCCAGGGCCCCGGTCGGTGAGCCCACGAGCCGCTCGTCGCCGGGGCGCTCGACCAGCACCGAGGCCTCCTGAATCTGCAGGTCCCGCAGCACCAGGCCCGAGAAGAGCGGGTGGCCGGAGCGCCAGTCGGTCACCGCCGGCTTGTTCAGCGTCTCGCCCAGCTCGAAGGGCCCCCCATTCGGCGGCCCCACGTAGACCGCGCGCGGGGGCTGGGGGTCCGGGGGCACGAAGCCGTCCAGGAAGACGATGTCGGCGCTGCGGGCCCGCGACGCGACCCGGCGCCAGTCCTCCGGTGAGGCCAGGGTGAGCTCGGACCCGGGCAGCAGCGCGAGCACCCGCTCGAGGTAGCGGTTCCCCTTCGACACGAGCACCGCGGACACCGGCTGCACGGGCTGGATCCAGGCGTAGGCGCGGTCGTCGTCGGGCAGCGCGTCGGGGCGCGGCCCCTCGGGGCTGTCGAAGACGGCGTCGCGCAGCACGGCCTCGACGCCGCCGGGGTCCAGGGGCCGGAAGCGGTAGCGCCGCGTGATGTCCTGACCCCCTTCGAGGGTGAGCTCCGCTTCGCCCAGGATCGTGGTCGTGGTCTCCAGGGACAGGCGCAGGGTGACGGGCCAGGGCGAGCGGTTGCGCACGCGGACCAGCGCCTCCTCCTCGGCGGGGATGCCCTCGCTGGCGCGCAGGTCGAAGGTCGTGATCGAGGCGTTCGCGAGGGCTTCGAAGGGCGCGCGCACGAGCACGGTCCAGCCGCTGCGTGCGGTGAACGCCTCGGCGATGGCCGGGGCGTCGAGGTCGTCGGAGTAGAGCTCGATCAGGCCCTCCTCCGGCTTCAGACCCGGCTGCGCGATGGCGCGGTCCAGGGCGGCCTCCAGATCGGCCTCCACCCCGCCCACGTCCAGCAGGCGCAGCGCGAGATCCAGCCGCTGCCGGTCGTCGCCGAGGGGGGCCAGGATCTCGGGGGTGTCCGCCGCCCCGACGAGGCCGGCCTGCACGTCCGGGGGGAGGGTCTCGAGCTCGGAGCGCAGGGTCTCGGCGACGCGCTCGATGCGCGACTGGCCGT
>JAJDAI010000165.1 GCA_029261955.1 Deltaproteobacteria bacterium
AGCTGCCTTCCTCGTCCTCGGGCAGGTCGCCGAGCAGCTCCGCGACCGCGTTGGCCGCGCTGGAGGTGCCCCGCATCTGGAGCTGGCCCAGGGCCGCGACGGCGACCCCCTCGTCCTCGTCCCGGAGCCCGCTGAGCAGCAGCTCGGTCGCCTCGGCGCTGCGGTCCTGACCGAGCGCGCCCAGGGCCTCCGCGCGCTGCGTGCCCTCGCCGTTCTCCGCGGCCTCCCGGATGGCCTCCCGCGCCCCGGCGGTGCCCATCGAGGACAGGCTCCACACGGCCGAGCTGAAGAGCTCCTCGTCGCCCAGCGCGGCCACCAGGCCGGCCTCGGCTTCGGGGCCCCCGGCGGTGCTCAGGGTGCTCACGGCGGACTGGCGAACCATGAGGTCGTCGTCCTGCATCAGCGCGAGCAGGTTGTCCACGGCCTCGGGGCCGCCGACGTTGCCCAGGGCGTTCACCGCCTGGGAGCGCAGGGAGGGGTCGTCGTCGTCGAGCACGCTCTGGATGGTCTCCAGGTCGGGCGGGTCGCCGTTCCAGAGCATGGCGTTGAAGGCCTCCATGCGCACAGTCGGGTCCTCGGAGTCCTGGAGCTGCTCCATCAAGGCGTCGCGGGCGGCGGGATCGTCCATCTGACCGAGGGCCTGGAGCGCTGCGCTGCGCTCCGTGAGTGTGCCGTCACTCACGCGGGCCAGCAGCACCTCACGGGCGTCGTCTCCGCCGAGCCGGGCGAGGATGGCGGCGCTCTCGGTGAAGCTGGCGCCGCTGCCGTCGTCCATCTGCTCGAGCAGCAGGGCCTTGAGCCCCTCGCGGGCGCCGTCGCCGAGCGTCTCGAGGGACTGCTGAGCGGTGGACGCGACCCAGGGGTCCGCGGTCTTGGCCAGGTCCAGCAGGCGGGCCACAGCGTCTTCGTCGCCGCGGGCCTGGAGCGCCCAGACCACCGAGTGCTGCTGGCTGCTGTTGCCCTCCGCGAGGACCTCCTCCAGCAGGGACCAGCCCTCCTCGCCGCCGTGCACCGCGAGGAAGTTGAGCGCCGAGTCCGGAGGCAGCATGCCCTTGTCGTCGAAGTTGGCGATGAGCTGCTTCGCCGCGGCCGGGTCACCCGACTGGGCCAGGGACTCGAGCGCCGAGTCGCCCAGCGGACCCTCCTCGGTGGCCAGCACCTTGAGGACCTCGCGGGCCTGCTTCTCGGGGCGCGAGGCGAGGGCGCTGGTCAGCTGCCAGTACTCGTTCGTGCGCAGGCCGTCGATGGCGTTGAGCAGGCCGTCCAGGGCCCCCGGGGCGCGGCTCTGACCCAGGGCGTCCAGCGCGGCGCTGCGGGCCTGCTGGGGGCCGTCCAGGGCCTCCACCAGCACGTCCACGGCGTCGGGGGAGCGCACCTGGGCGAGGGAGCCGAGGGCGCGGACGCGGCGCGGGCCGGTGGCGGTCGTCGCGAGCTCGATGAGCAGGGAGTCGGTCTCGTCGTCGTTGAGGGTGGCGAGGGCGTCGAGCGCCGCGTCCGCGCGGGGCCCGTTGGACGTGGCGATGCGGATGAGCAGGCCGCGGTCCAGGCGGCCGCCGAGGGACGCGACGGCCTGTGCCCAGACCCAGGACTCGTTCACGGGCGCCGTCTTCAGGCCGTGGTGCAGCGCGGCGCGGGCCTTGGGGCCGCCGCGCATGGCGAGGGCCTGCACCGCGATGTTCCGCTTCCAGTCGATGTGCCGGGTGGCGACCTCCCGCAGCACGTCCACGGCGGCGGGGTCGGACAGCAGGCCCAGGGCGCCGATGGCGGAGGGGGCCCAGGTGTCGTCCGTGGAGCGGGCGAGGGTGGAGAGCCGGTCGAGGGCCCGGTCGCCGCCGATGCGGGCCATGGCGCGGAGCGAGGCGTCCAGCACGGCGTGGTTGGGGTGCTCGATGAGCGGGTCGAGCAGATCGAAGTCGGCCTCGTCGCCCAGGATGCCCAGGCGCTCGATCAGCTCGACGAGCACGGCCGGCGGCGGGTCGTCAGCGAGGGCTGCGCGCACGGCGGCGGCTTCGCGGGGAAAGTCGCGGGGGCTCTGGCTCACGGTGCTCACGCGGGTCGGCTCGCTCAGCTCGGGAGCCTGGCGCTGCCAGGACATGCGGGCGAGGGCGTCGGGGGCGGCGGCGCCGAGCCCGAAGGCCAAGAGCAGCAGCGTCACCCACAGGATGGGCTTCAGAGCAGCACGGGTACGACGGGTCATGGGAACTCCGGCAGGGGCATGTTGGAAGACACCGCCTGCGGGGATCGGGTTCCCGAGATCCCTCCGATCGCTGTTCGATCCGCCTCAGACCAGCAGGTTGAGCCGGCCCCGGAACCAGTCCCGGGCGATGACCATCGTGTGCACCTCGTCCGGTCCGTCCGCGATGCGCGACGCGCGTGCGAAGCGGTACCACTGAGCGAAGGGCAGGTCGTCGCTGAAGCCCAGGCCGCCGTGCATCTGGATGCAGTCGTCGAGGATGCGGCAGAGCGCCTGCGCCACGTGCCGCTTGGCCATGGACGAGTAGGGCCGCGCCGCCTTGTCCTCACCCCGCTGGAGCATCCAGGCGCAGTGCATCGTCATCAGGTTGCCGGCGTGGATGTCGAGCGCGGCGTCCGCGATCTTCTGCTGCATCATCTGGTGCCGGCCCAGCTCCTTGCCGAAGCTCTTGCGGCTGCCCAGGTACCAGCGGCACAGCTCCAGGGCGCGGTCCGCCCAGCCCAGCCAGCGCATGCAGTGCGTCAACCTCGCGGGGACCAGCCGGGCCTGAGCCAGACGGAAGCCCTCACCGACCCTGCCCAGCACCGCCTCGTCGCCGACCCGGACGTCGTCGAAGCGGAACTCGCCCTCCCGGTGCGCCAGCAGCGGCTCCGCCATGGTGTCCAGATCCCGGACGTGCTCGACGCCCTCGGCGTGCCGGTCCACCACGAACATCGTCGCCCCCTCCCTGGGGTCGTCGCTCGTCCGGGCCATCACGATGAGGAAGGAGGCCTTGCCCCCGCCCGTCGTGTACCACTTGTGTCCCGCAATCGACCAATGGTCACCGACCTTCTTGGCCGTCGTGCGCAGGTTGGACGGGTCCGCTCCGGCGCCGGGCGCGGGTTCGGTCATCGCGAAGGCGGACGTAATGCTTGCGTCTACCAAGGGAGTGAGCCATCGCTCGCGAATCGACGGGGAAGCGGCGCGGAGCAGCAGGTCCATGTTGCCCTGGTCGGGCGCGTCGCAGTTGAAGGCGCGGGCGCCGACGGGGGAGCGGCCCATCTCGCGGAAGAGGGCGCACATGCCGAGCGGTCCGAGGCCCTTGCCGCCGTACTCGGCGGGCAGGTGGGGCACCCAGAGGTCGGCGTCCCGGGCCTGGGCCTGGAGCGAGCGGAGGGTCGAGTCGTCGCCAGCGCGGTCCTCTTCGACGATGGCCCGCTCGGCGGGGATGACGAGGTCGTCGACGAACTCGCGGACCTGCTCGCGCAGCGCCTGCAGATCGGGGGGCAGTTCGAAGTTCATGGCGTGGGCTCGATCGTGTCGGAGGTGTCGAAGCGCGGGTTGGTGACCATCAGCTTCTCGCGCAGGCTCTGGCGCAGGTGTTCGACCGTGCGCTCGCGCAGCTCGGGGTCGAGCTCGCGGTCCCGGATGCGCGCCGCCAGGGCGGTGTTGAGCTTGTGAGTGACGTCGTGGCGCTCGGTGCGGCTGCGGCCGGTCTCGCCCCAGGCGGACTGCTCCTCGGGCAGCAGCTCCTTGAGGCGGCCCAGCTCGGCCATGTCGAGCATGTCCTCGCTCATGAGCTCCCCGGCCACGATCTGGCAGAGGCTCTCGGCGATGAGCACGCGAAAGGCCAGGGCGTCGTCCTTGCCCTTGAGGGTGGGGCGAACCTCGGACTTCAAGAAGGCGGCGACCGCGTTGAGCAGCGTCGGCGCGTCGGGTGAGTAGTGCACCTCAGAAGCCTCCTCGTTCGATGAGGCGCAGGGCCTCGTATTCCATCTCCGCCGCCCGGCGCCCGATGGCGATCATCTCCAGGTTCCGGGTCTGGCCCGAGGTGTAGCGCTCGGTCTGGCCGATGCAGCCCAGGCCCCAGCGCACGTTCCCCATGACCTCCCACCACAGCACCGCCGCCCGGTTCACCGAGCGGCCGCTGAAGGCCTCGTAGGCCGCGTAGAAGGGCTCGCGGGCCCCGAAGCCACCGATGGGCCGGTCGAGCTGCCCGAAGCGCCAGTCGCGCACGGAGATCCAGGCCAGGTCCTCCTCCGGCGCGCCCCAGCCGGAGAACTCCCAGTCGAGCACCGCGGACAGACCCTGCGTCGTGACCATGAAGTTGCCGGTGCGGAAGTCGCGGTGCACCAGGCGGAGCTCGGGCTTCGCGGGGCGGTGGTCGTCGAGCCAGCGGTAGGCCAGCTCCATCGCCGGGTGCGGCGCCTTCACCCGATCCAGCATCTTGCGGACCCCCGTGAGCCCGAAACTCACGGGGTCGCCCTTCGGCGGCTCGACGAGGCCGGGGATGGCGGCGCCGCCCGCCGAGGGGGGCTTGATGGAGTGGATCTTCGCCAGCACCTCGGCCAGCTGGCCGGGCAGCTTCTCACGCGCGGTCGCGAGCTCGGGATCCCGCAGGATCTTGCGCCCGATGGCCACGCCCGGGACCCAGTCCAGGAACAGCGCCCAGGCATCCTCGGTGACCAGACCTCGGCCCAGCCAGCGCGCCTGCGGTGTCCTGACCCCCGCTGCGACGGCGGCGTTGATGACGGAGAACTCCTCCAGGCGGGTCAGGGTGCCGGGGATCAGGGCGGCGGCGTCGCTGCGCAGGACAACGCGGTGGTCGCCCTGCTCGGGGCCGCCCTGGATGTCGAGCTCGACGCGGAAGTTGTCCTGGCAGGCTCCCCCGGCGAGCGGGCTGAGCCCGGCCACGCGGGTCGGTCCGCTGACGGACGCCAGGTGAGTCTCGATGCTGGCTGCGATGCGCTTGAGGTCCATGGCGGCCAAGCGTCGCGCAGGGCCCCGGGGATGTCGAGCGGCAGCCCGGGGCGAACCTCCGGCGATGGGCCGCTAGATCTGTTCCCAGACGACGTAGTGCACGAACTCGGTGTTCGACTCGAGCTGAAGGGTGACGCTCTCGGGCTCGAGGCGGCGGGCCCGGACGTAGCGCGGTCCGTTGTTGTTGGTGTCGTGCACCATGAACAGGCCGTTGACCGCGTTGTTGAACATGCCGCCGGGCAGCGACTGCGTGCAGTTGTTCGAGTTGGGCGAGCAGGCGTTGTTGATGTTCCAGACGCCCGCGTAGAAGTGGTAGCGGCCGTAGAAGTACTCGCCCGGATCCAGGGCGATGTAGCTGAGCGCGTCCACGCTGCCGTCCAGCCAGACCTCGAAGCCGCTCACGCCCACCTGGTTGATGAGGCGCAGGCGCGTGCCGCCGTTCTGGTCTCCGGTCTCGTCGATGTGCGCGATGACCACCGGCGGCGCCTGGAAGGCCTGGCTGAAGAAGACCGCGGAGCCGCTGGCGATGGTCGGGGCGCCCTGGAAGACGCCGGCTTCGATGTTCTTGCCGTCGACGACGTGGCGTCCGGGGTCGATGGCCAGCCAGTGCAGCGCGTCCAGGTTGCTGCTGCAGCGCAGACCCGCGCGGTTGGGCCAGCTCTGCTGGGTTCGGATCCAGCTGGCTCCGCTGGCGCTGAGGCTCTCGTCCATGCCGGCCACGAAGACGGGCTCGGCGTCGAAGGCGCGGGGGTAGTTCACCCAGCCGACGTTGGTGCCGCTGCTCGCGGTGCAGAAGCTGGGCTCCATGCCCATGAGCAGCAGGGGGTCGTCCAGGAAGCCGAGGTTCTCGCCGCCCACGCTCAGCGTGCCGTCCACCGTGAGCGAGCCCGTGATCGTGAGGTCGCCGCTCACGCCGAGGTCCCCGATGACGTCGGTGTTGCCCGTGATCGTGCCGCCCGTGAGTCCGTGCACCGAGGTCACGTCGTCGCCGGTCTCGCAGAAGATCGTGCCGTCGGGGTTGATGCCGGCCACGAAGTCGCCGTCGCTGCAGAGCTGGTCGCTCATCGCGAAGTCGAGGCCGCTGTAGAGCGAGTCGGAGTCGGGCTGGCAGTCGGGCTGGCCGGTGGGCGTGATGCCGACCATCACGAAGCCGTTGACGCACTGGGTGCCCGACACCGCGAAGTTGGTGCCGTCGTAGACCGCGCCCTGGTCGGTCAGGCAGATGAGCGCGCCGTCCACGTCGATGCCAGCCACGAAGTCGCCGCTCTGGCACTGCTGGTCCCAGCTCGCCGGGGCGGCGCAGAGCAGCTCACCGCTGGCGTTCAGGCCGATGGCCACGGCGTTGCCCGCGCAGCCCTGGTCCCCGAGCACGGCCTCGGCCGGCAGGGCGTCGACGCCGACCGAACCCGCCAGCTCGGCGTAGCCCGCGTAGGGCGAGGAGCCGACAAAGACGCGCGGCATCTCGCCGTCGGTGCCCACCGAGATGCCCAGCCACAGGCCGTCGTGGCCGGCGAAGAGGCTCGCGCTGAGGTCGTTGCTCTCGCCGAGGTAGGCGCTGAAGAGCCCGTCGGTGAAGGAGATGGTCTGGCTCTCGGCCCACTGCGCCGTGCCCCCGGTCTCGGCTTCGTAGAGCGCGAAGCTGAGCTCCACGTCCCCGTCGATGGCCCCGTCGTCGGCGTCCGTGAGCACGCCCTGGACCGGGTAGAAGGGGTTGCTCTGAGCGAGGGCCGGGCTGGCGATGAGCAGCGCGAGCAGGGGGAGCAGCAGACGCATGGCGGGCCTCACTTGCGCATCGCGGCGGGGCCGAGACGCAGGCGGTGGGTGGCGGATTCGCTGGTGCCGACGGGCGTCTGCGGAGCCACGAACAGGTCGAGCTTGTACTGGGCCGACTCGACGTGAGCGCCGCCGCCCGTGAGGCTCACGAAGGGCCTCACGTTGGGGTCGGTGGCGTCGTCGTCGTCGTCTGGGGTCGCGTCGTCGTCGTCCGCGCTGGAGTCGTCGTCGTCG
>JAJDAI010000166.1 GCA_029261955.1 Deltaproteobacteria bacterium
GATGCCGGCCCTGCTCGCCCTGGACCCCGAGGCGCGGCTGATGGTCCTGGAGGATCTGGGTGAGGCCGCGGACTGCAGCACCGTCTACGCCGGCGTCCCACTCGACGCCACCGACCGACGGGACCTGCTCCGCTGGCTGAGCGCGCTGCATCAGCTGCCGCGCCCCGCCGCCCCCCTCCTGCGCAACCGCGCGATGCGGGCGCTCAACCACGAACACCTGGTCGCCCTGCCCCTGCGGCCCGATGCCCTGGACGCCGACGCCTTCTTCTTCGGTCTCGAACCCCACGCTGCAGCGCTGCGGGCCGACGCGGCCTACGTCGCGGCGCTCGAGGGCCTCGGGCAGCGCTACCTGGCGGACGGGGACTGCCTGCTGCACGGCGACTTCTACCCGGGCAGCTGGCTGCGCACCGAGCAGGGGATCCGGATCATCGACCCGGAGTTCTGCTTCCTGGGTCCGGCCGAGTTCGACCTCGGCGTGATGTTGGCGCACGGCCTGCTGGCGGGTGCCACGGTGCCGGCCGAACTCGCGCTGCTGAAGGCGGACTACGAAGGCCCGGCGGGCTTCTCCTGGACCCTGGTCGCGCAGTTCGCGGGCATGGAGGTCATGCGCCGCCTGATCGGGGTCGCGCAGCTCCCCCTCAACGCCGACCTCGGCCGCCGCGCGACCCTGCTCCGGTGGTCCCGCTCCCTGGTCCTCGACCCGGCCAAGACGCCGTGAAGGCCGCGCTCTTCGCCCTGCTGCTCGGCTGCGCCTCGACGCCTCCGAGCCCGCCCCCCAGCAACGCGCCCGGCCTCGCCGTCTGGATGGACGTCGACACCGCCGCCGGGGTGCCGCACCGGGACGTCGACGACGCGGTCGCGCTGGTGCAGGCCTTCCACTCGCCGGAGCTGGCGGTGCGCGGGGTCTCCGTGGTCTTCGGCAACACCTCGCTGGAGCTGGCCGTGCCCATCGCCCGGGAGGTGACGCGGCGCTTCGGCCCCCAAGACCTCCCCGTGCACGCCGGCGCGTCCTCCGCGGCCCAGCTGGGCCAGCCCACCGCCGCCACCGACGCCCTGATCGCCGCGCTGGAGGCGGAGCCCCTCACGCTGCTGGTCCTGGGCCCCGCGACCAACGTCGCCTCGGTGCTGACGCTCCGGCCCGACCTGGCGCCGCGCATCGTGCGGCTGATCGCGGTCGCCGGCCGCCGCCCGGGGCAGCGCTTCACCACCGGCACGAGCAACCCCAAGGGCCACCGCGACTTCAACTTCGAGAAGGACCCCGAGGCCTTCGCCACGCTGCTCGACGCGGGAGTCCCCCTGGTCTTCGCCCCCTGGGAGATCTCGTCCACGGTCTGGATCACGGACGCCGAGCTCGCGCGCTGGGCCAAGGGAAGCCCCGCCAGCCGGTGGCTCGCCGCCGCCGCGCCCAGCTGGATCGGGCTGTGGAAGGACGTCTTCGCCGTGCACGGCTTCAACCCCTTCGACACGCTCGCGGTGGCCGTGCTCACCCACCCCGGGCTCCTGCGCTGCACCGAGCTGCCCATGCACATCGTGCGGGGCCCGGACGACGTGACCGCCAGGCCGCTCCAGGGCGCGCCGGTCGAGACGAAGCCCTACCTCGTCGCCGACGAGGCCGCCTCGGGGCCGCAGGTGCGCTACTGCCACACGGCCGATCCGGACTTCTCCGAGGTCCTGACGGAGCGGCTGGTCCGAGGGCCCTGAGCCCCTCCTTCATCGGGGGTGACACACTCGGCCTCGCCGTTGGCTCTTCTTCACTGAGGCGCACCGCTGCGCCCACTTCTGAGGAGACCGTCCGATGTGCTCACGAACCACCTGCTCGACCTGCGGCAAGCCTGACTGGCGCGGCTGCGGTGCCCACGTGAACCAGGTCCTGGGCAATGTCCCAGTCGATCGCCGCTGCCGCTGCCGCGAGGACGGCACCCGCGCGGAGCCCCGCGGCTTCGGGGACGTGCTCGCGTCCCTCTTCGGCAACTCGCAGAGCCGTCGCTGAGCGGATCGGGAGCGCCCCGTGCCCATCTACGAGTACCGCTGCCGGAGCTGCGGCGAGGAGTTCGAGAAGCTCGTCCGGCTCCGCACCCGCGAGGACGAGGTGCCCTGCAAGGCCTGCGGTGAGCGCGAGGCGGAGCGGCGCGTGTCCAGCTTCTCGGCCCGCGGGCTGAGCGGGGGGCCCGATCGCTGCGGGCCCTCGGGCTTCTCGTGAGCCTCGTGAGGGCGGCGGTCGTCGCCCCTCATCCCGCTCCTCAGCCTTCGCTCGGCACGAGCCCCTCGTCCTCCAGAGAGCCCCTCAACCTGGCGTGAGCCCGGCTGAGGCGCGTCCTCACGGAGCCCGGGCTCATGTCCAGGGACTCGGCGATCTCGGGTCCCGTCCAGCCCTTGCCGTCGGCGAGCAGCACGATGGCCCGGTCCTTCGGCGGCAGCGCCAGCAGCGCCTTGCCCACGGCTTCGGCCAGCTGGCTGCGCGCAGCGAGCTGCTCGGGGCTCTCCTCGTCGGAGCTGAGCTCCTCGTCCGTGATGTGCAGCGAGGCGTCGCGCTTCATGCCGCGGCGCATGCGGTTGCAGGCCGTCGCCACCAGCCGCACGAGCCAGCGATCCACGCGCCCCTCGCCCCGGTAGCCCGGTCCGTAGCGCCAGGCCGAGAGCGCCGCGTCCTGCACGGCGTCGTCCGCCTCCTCGGGGGAGCGGCAGCGCCGGCGCGCCTCGATCATCAGGCGATCGCCGAAACAGCGGGTCACCCGGTCCAGAACCTCGATGTCGCCGGCCTTCAGCAGCCGCGCCAGCTCGTCGGCGTCGCAGAGCTCCAATTCAGTCATGTCCGGCAGGGTGCCACAAGGCGCAGTGTCCCATTCTGCTTGCCCCCACCCCGGCCCCTGGTACATTCGCGCGTTCCCCGAATCCCAGGATCCCGCCCATGCGCCGACTCATCCTCTTGTCCACCCTGCTCGCGGCCTGCGGTAGCCCTGCTGAAGGTCTGCGCGCGACGCCTGACGGAACGGGGCCGGTGGTCACGATCGACTGGGACGCGGAGCCCCTGCCGGAGCTGCCTTTTCCCAACGATCTGGCGACGCGGAACGATCCCACCTCGCCCACGGGCCTGCGCCTGAACATCAGCGAGATCGCGGACACGGCCGAGCAGAGTGAGACGCGCGAGAAGCTGAACCACCTGAGCGGCTGGGGCATCTACGGCTCGATCACGGTCGGCTTCCAGGCTCCGCTGGACCTCGACAACCTGTGGGAGCGCCACGGCGGCGACCGCCGGCTCGGGGACGCGGCGCGAATCGACGACGCGGTCTACGTCATCGACGTCACCCCCGGCTCGCCCACCTTCGGCCAGCCCGTGACCCTGGACGTGGGCCACGGCCGCTTCCCGATGGATGTGTGGGGGCCGGACCGCTACATGGCCAACGACACGCGGGTGAACGAGCCGTCCATCACCTTCGACACGGTGAGCGAGGATCTGCCTGACGAGAAC
>JAJDAI010000167.1 GCA_029261955.1 Deltaproteobacteria bacterium
CCCCTTCGGCAGCACCTCGGAGGAGTGGTTCGAGCTGCTCAACGTCGGCTCGGGCTCCTACGACCTCGTGGGCTGCCGGCTGGAGAACGACAACCTCGACGACGGCGCGGACCACGAGGACGACATCGAGCAGTCCACGCCCCTGGTCATCGCGCCGGGCCAGCGCATGGTCTTCCTCAAGGGCGCCGAGGTGACCTTCAACGACTGCGCGGACTCCGACTACGACTACGGAAGCATCGGCTTCAACAACACCGGCTCCGAGGCGCTGATCCTCTGGTGTCCGAGCCCGCTGGGCGGCGAGGTCGAGGTGGACCGCGTGGTCTACGACGGCGGCTGGCCCGACGGCCGCTCCCTCCAGCTGCCGGGCGACCGCGAGGACGCCGCGCTCAACGACGACGTGAACACCTGGTGCGAGACCCCGCTGGACGACCCGAGCAACAGCCTGGACTGCCCGGTCGAAGACGAGGGAAGCAACCAGGGCACCCCCGGGGAGGGCCCCAATTGCGGTTGATCGTCGCCCTGCTGTTCCTGCTCCCGAGCTCGGCCTTCGCCGTGGACGCGGGCGACGTGATCTTCAGCGAGTTGATGCTCGCCCCCGGCTCGACGGCGGAGTGGGTGGAGCTGCGCAACGTCAGCTCGGGCACGGTGGAGCTCGAGGGCTGCCAGCTGGTCTCGGAGCTCGGCTCGGCGGACCTCGGGCCCTTCAGCCTGGACCCTGATCGCACCGCCATCGTCAGCCAGGGGGTCGGCTCCTGCGTGCTTCGGAACGAAGACGGCGACTGCCTCACCCCCTCGCAAGCCTTCTACGAGGGGGACCTGCTCAACGAGCACGCGCCCGGCACCATCCGCCTCGACTGCGACGGCGAGATCGACGCCGTGCCCTACGACTGGTCCGCGCACCGGCCGCTCTGCCTGGGCGGCGCGCTGTGCGCGGTGGGCGTGAAGGACTCCAGCACGAACGCGTCCGAAAACGACGACTTCGCGGCCAACTGGTGCATCTCCCCCGCGGCGGACTTCGTCTACACCGTGGTGGCGGAGGGCGAGGACGGCATCGAGCTCATCGGCTCGCCCGGCGCGGACAACAGCTGCGCTGCGCCCCCCTGCCGCGCCGGTGACGCCATCTTCACCGAGCTGATGATCGACCCGGCGCACGGCAGCATCGGGGAGTGGCTGGAGCTGAAGGTCCTCGACAACGAGGGCTGCGACCTGCACGGCTGCGAGGTGCGCGAGGGGCCCTTCCCCGACGCGCTGCACGACCCGCTCGACACCGAGTGGCGCCGCGGCTTCATCGACGCGCCGGCCAACCAGCTCTTCGTGGCCGCCGGCGAGTACGCGCTCTTCGGCGATCCCGAGACGGGCGAGCTGGCGGGCGTCGAGGTCAGCCTGCCGGACACGCTGGTCACCCTGTCCAACAGCCCCGACCGCTACCTGCACCTGGTCTGCGGGCCGGAGGTGCTCGACTCCACGCCCTACGACTGGAACGAGTTCGCGACCGGCTGCGGCCTGGCCGGCTGCTCGGTGAACCTGCCGGCGGCCCGTGAGGAGCTGGGCAACGACGAGCTGAGCAACTGGTGCCTGCCTTCGACCGACGTGCTGCACCCGGTGCCCAAGGACACGCATCTGCAGTACAGCGGCACGCCCGGCGCGCCCGGGCTCTGCGAGCAGCGGGACTGGCCCGGGGTGGGGGACGCCCTGGTCGCCGAGGTGATGATCGCGCCGCTCAACAGCGAGCGCACCCGCTACCCCGAGTGGTTCGAGCTGCGCAACGTCTCCGGCCGGGACCTGGACCTGGTGGGCTGCACGCTGGTGCGGGACCGCTTCGGCGAGGACGGCGAGATCGACCCCACGAAGCAGGTGTCGACGGTGCTCTCTGCGGATGGCCCCGAGGTGGGCCTGGAGCCCGACGCCACCCAGCTCTTCACCAAGACCAAGTGCCTGGACGGCGAGGACCCGGACGGCGGCGAGTGCCCCGGCGGCGAGATCCCCTACGGCAGCCTCAGCTTCACCACCGAGCGCGAGCGCTTCGAGGTCCGCTGCCCCGACGGCGAAGGCGGCGTCGCGGTGGTCGACTCGATGGTCTACGACGTCGAGCGCGGCGCGGTGCGCTCGGGCCACTCCATCGTCTACGACGGGCGCGACGTGGGCGGCAACGACCTGCCGGACGCCTGGTGCGAGGCGGCGCTGGACGAGTGCTTCCAGGAAGACGACAACGGGCGCTGCAACTACGGCACCCCGGGCGAGTCCCACAGCTGCCGCACGGGGTTGGTGGAGCTGCCGCCGTCCGGGCCCGGCGCGCGCTGCGACGCGGCAGGGGGCAGCTCGCTGCTCTGGCTGCTCGTGCTCGGCGCGCTGCGACGGCGTTCGCGCTAGCTCGCGACCCGGCTAGTTCGCGATCCCGTCGGGGAAGCACTGGCCCAGCTCGCGGAAGCAGGGTTCGCCCCACTGCCCGATCTGCTGCTGCCAGGCCTGCGCCTCGGCCTCGGCGAAGGCGTCGGAGTGCAGCGTGTTGACTCCAAAGGGGCAGGCCGAGGCGTGGCCCGTCTCGATGAGGTCCCGGTTCACGAACAGCTCGTCCTCGGCCCGGTAGACGTAGGCGAGCACGCGGCCGTTGTTGTCGGTGCACTCCTGGTCGAAGGCGAACCAGAGCTCCTCGCCTTCGACCAGCTCCGCGAGGCGGTCTCCGGCCTCCTCCGCGTAGCAGTCGCCCTCGGAGATCTCCGGGGAGTCGATGCCCACGAGGCGCACCGACTCGACGTAGCCGGCGCGGTCGCCCTCGAGCCACTCGAACTCGATGGTGTCCCCGTCGAAGGCCCGCAAGCCCTGCACCCGGAGGGCGACGGAGCAGGCCTCCTCGGCTTCCGGGAAGACCGGGATGGTCTCGCAGGAGATCAGCAGGGGCAGGACGGAGAGCAGAAGGAGGCGGTGCATCGCTGAAGTCGTAGCACAGCGGAGCCGGGCACGAACGCGCCCCTGGCAAGACCCGCCCGCGGGCCCCATCCTCAGACATGGCCGGTGAGCTTCGGGTTGGTGTCGGGAACGGGAACTCGCTTGTACCGCTCCTGTTTCTGGCGGCCAGTGTCCTGGCTGCTTGCGGGCCTCGGCCGTCCCCGGCCCCCTCAGGGGGGTCGGGCGGCCACCTTTCCTTCGACGTCGTGATCGTGCCCGGCTGCCCGTCCAACCCGGACGGCACCGTCTCCGTCTGTCAGTGGCGGCGCGCGGTCTGGCTGGCGCACCTCTTCGAGGAGGGTGTCGTGGAGCGGGCGATCACCTCGGGC
>JAJDAI010000168.1 GCA_029261955.1 Deltaproteobacteria bacterium
TCCCACTGCTCGCCGTGCTCGGCGGCGATGGTGCGGGCCGAGTCCCAGAGCAGCGACCAGGAGTCGCCCGTCGCCGTCGCGCCGATGTCCGGCCCCGAGGCCTCCCAGGTGTTGCCGTACAGGGGCAGGCCCAGCACGACCTGAGCCGCGTGCTCCGCGCCACCCCACTCGATGTAGTCCTGCACGGACCAGCGCAGCGATCGGCTGCCCCAGGGATCGCCGCTGTTGAGCGGGGCGGTGGGGCCCGGGTTCGAGAAGGAGCCGTGGAAGGCGTAGCCCATGATGAAGAGCACGTCGGCCGACTCCATCACGACGTCGTAGTCCCAGGCGCCGGCCCAATCCACCGCGGGCGTCGCCATCGTCAGCAGGGAGCCCGGCTGCGCGGCGTCCAGCTCGACCCGCAGCTCCTGCACGAAGGCGATGAGGTTGTCGCGGTCGACCAGCTGCACGCCCTCGTAGTCGATGTCGATGCCGTCGCCGCCGCCGTCGAGCATGGCCTGCACGAGGTTGTCGATCACCGTGCTGCGGGCGCTCGGGTTGTCGAGCAGCTGGTGCACCTCGGTGCCGCCGAAGCGCGTGGTCGACAGGACGACGTCGACGTCGGCGGCGTGCGCCGCGTCCACCAGCTGGTTCGCCGCGGCGTCGCCCCAGCCGTGGTCCGTGCCCAGGCTGCCGTCCGCGTTCGAGCCGACGGCGAAGAAGGCCAGGATGTCGAGGCTCTCCCAGGGGATGTTCGTGGGCGCGACCCAGTAGGGCAGGTAGCCCATGACGGTCGGCCCGCCGGCGCTCCGCTCCTCCTTGAGGGCGAGCTGTTCGGCCGAGGGCCCCTCGACGTCCGAGATCGCGAACGGCGGCGCGTCGGCGAACTGCTCCAGCATCTGCTGGTGCACGAAGGGGCTGGTGGGCGTCGCGGCGGCGAGGAAGGGCAGCGCGGCGGCCAGGACCAGCCGCCTCATCGGCGCTTGCCCCAGAGGCTGCGCAGCACGCCGCTCTTGGTCTGCGTCGTGCTGCTGTCGTCCTGGGCCCGGCTCGCCACCTGCTGCTTCGCCCAGGGGTTGTTCGGCTGCACGCGAGCCAGACGGCGCGCCGCCGCGTGCGCCCGTTCGTCGCCCGCATCCGCGAGCATGCGCGCCCGGGCCTCCAAGGCGGCGTCGTGCTCCGGCTGGAAGGCGAGCGCGAGGTCGACCCACTCGAGCGCCTTGCCCAGGGTGCGTTGGTCGGCTCGCGAGCCGGCGTGCCGGCACCAGCCGAGGGCCGCGAGCACGGCGGGATCGGAGGGGTAGCGGCCGCGCAGTTCGTCGAAGAGGCGGTAGGCGGCGTTCGTTTCGTTCTGGCTCATGGCCTTGTGCGCGCGGCGGAACTTCTCGCCCTCCACCGCGCCGAAGCGCTCCGACTCCCGTTCGACGTAGCCGCGAACCCCCAGGCCGGGGTACCAGGCGCCCTCGTTCAACTCCGGGGGCAGGTCGTCGGGCAGCAGGCTGGGGATGCCGCCGCTGCCGGCCGCCGTGCTCTCGGCGCGCGCGAGCTTCTCGTCGTAGGCGGCGCGACGCCCCGGGTCGCTGAGCTCGTCGAAGGTGCGGACCAGGCGGGTCAGCAGCTCCTTGGCCTGGCGGCGCACGTCGCCCTGGACCTCGATGCCGAGGTTGCGGAGCCGGTAGCGGGGCGCGAGCTTCTGGTAGGCGGCATCCACCTCGGCCGCCGTGGCGTCGGGCTCGATGCCCAGGAAGCCGTAGTGGTCGAGGTCGATCCGCGTGACGTAGTCGCGGATGATCGCGGTGTTCGGGTCCGGCGCCGACTCGGCCGACTTCGCGGTCGGCGGCTCGCCGAGCGCCTCGTTCATGCGGTCGACGACGCTGCGGTCGATGCGGCGTGTCTCCAGCGAGGCCTGGGGCCTCGGCGGCGCCTTGAGCGCGGGGCTGCCAGGCACGCTGCGCAGACGACCGGGGCGACGGCCTCCCGCGGGGGCGCGGGCGGGGCGCGGCGAGTCGGAGAGGGCGACCAGGCCGGCGTTCAGCAGGAACCAGAGCACCCGCTCGGTCTCGGGCTCGGCGCCGAAGCTCGCGCGGATCTCCGAGAGGCTGCGCGGGCGCAGCATGAACTCGCCGAGGTTGCGCAGGGTGGACGTCGATGCGACGTAGCCGAAGAGGCGGTTGAAGGTGCGCGTGCGGCCGAGCAAGCGCTCGTCGAGGCCGGTCAGCGCGCCCTCCGCGACCGACAAGGGCACGTGCTTCTCGAGCCCCGCGCACATGGAGCGGATCGGGTTGACCTCGTAGACGGGCTTGCTGCCCGCGAAGTCGTCACCGGGCTGAAACTCGAAGCGGCCACCGTGGCCGAGGCCGTCCCGCACGGCGGCTGCCACCCAGGACTCCAGGAGCGGCGGGAGCTCCGCGGCCCTCACGAGCCCGAGCTCCACCAGCCCCTTGCGGATGTTGCCGCCGCGGCTCTGGTGCCAGCTGCGCAGCTCCTCGAGCCGATCGGCTCGCAGGACCCCTTCGTCCGCGAGGAAGCGCGGCAGGCCGTCCATGGCGTCGCTGCACTCGACCCAGATCGGGTAGCCGTTGAGCAGGAAGACCGTCCGCACCCCCCGACCCGAGGCCAGGATCAGGCGCCCGCTGCTGTGGGAGTGGAAGAGCGTGGTGAGGATGCGAACGTAGTGCTCCGCGTCCATCGCGCCGCTCTGCGGCACGCGTCGGCCGGACTCCGCGGGCAGGAAGCTGTCCAGCGGCTCCGCGCTCGGCGCGGGCTGGCGCATCACCGCCGGGATCTCGCTCATGGAGGGCGGGACGGGGGGCGCGGGCGCAGCGGTCCGGGGCGGGGCCGCCGGTTCGGGGCCTCGGACCTTCGGGAAGTCGGCGGAGGGGACGTCGACCGCCGATCGCGTCGCCGCGGTCTGGGGCTTCGCCGCGGGCGGGGCGCTGGGGGCGGCGTTGTGGACCTCCAGCAGCTGCCGCACGTCGGCGCGGCCGGACTCCGGGCTCGCCAGGATGTGGTCGATCCGGCGCCCGAGATCCAGCAGGGAGAAGGGCTTCGACAGGAAACCGACCACGCCGAGGCGCTTGATGTCGCGCTCGAAGAGCGCCTCACTGCGGTAGACCGCGCTCATGAGCAGGACCGGCACGTCGGCGCCGCTGGGTAGCGTGCGGATGGCCTCGAGCACCCGGATGCCGTGCACATTCGGCAGCATCACGTCGAGCAGCACGAGGTCGGCCGCGTGGGCGCGAAATGCCTCGATGCCGTCGGGCCCCGAGTGCACCATGCGCGGCGTCAGCCCCTGGAACTCCATGAGTTCAGCGAGCTGGCTTGCGAAGTGCTTGTCGTCTTCGACGATCAGGATGCGGCGGCCCATTGGCGGCCCATTGTAGAGGGCCGCGGGGCGCCGCGGATCAGAGGCTTGAACTGTCGTCGTCGTCGGAGGCGGAATCGTCGTCGTCGTCTGCCGAATCGTCGTCGTTCGCGGCGGAGTCGTCGTCGTCGGAGGCGGAATCGTCGTCGTCCGCCGAGTCGTCGTCGTCCGCGCTGTCGTCGTCGTCTGCGGAGTCGTCGTCGTCGGCGCTGTCGTCGTCGTCCGCGGAGTCGTCGTCGTCGGCGCTGTCGTCGTCGTCTGCGGAGTCGTCGTCGTCCCCGGCGGAGTCGTCGTCGTCGCCCGCGCTCAGCGAGTCGTAGCTCAACTCCACCTTGTAGCTGCCGCCCGCGCCCTCGTAGCAGGACACCTGGATGAGGTGGTCGACGCCCGACTGGACCAGCTCGAAGCCGACCTCCGGGGAGCTCAGCCCATTCTCCCAACCGATGAGGAAGCCGGATCCGTTCAGGGCGAACTCCTCGGCCACCCAGAGGTAGCCGTCCAGGTCGCTGCTGCTCTCCCACTCGACCAGCAGGCGGACCTCGCGGTCGGCCGGCAGACGGAAGCGCACCAGGTCCACGTCGTCGTAGGCGAAGTCGCCACAGGTCACTTCGCCGGCCACGCAGAAGCCCTCGTCGAAGGGCGTGCCGATGGACTGGGCGGTGTCCGCGTCGTCGTTGGGCTCGACCTCATCCAGGTTCGGCAGCACGTCGCAGAGGGACGCGGGGCCGGCGGAGTCGTCGTCGTCGGCCGCGTCGTCGTCGTCGGCCACGTCGTCGTCGTCGGCCGCGTCGTCGTCGTCGGCCGCGCTGTCGTCGTCGTCGCTTGCGGGGCATCCGACGAGGGGGGCGAGGAGCAGGAGCAGGAGCCAGGGGACCAGAGAGCGCATCAAGTACCTCGAACGCGGCGCGGGGCCGGGAGCAGTTCGGTCGAACGTGTCAGCAATGGAGGGCGCTGTCAAAGGCACCGTTGCGTCGATATCACTCGGCGCCGGCCACCTCGATGAGCGCGCCCTCGGTCTTCTCGCGCCACTCGTCGATGCCGTTGTCCGCGCGGATGCGGTAGCGGGCGCTGCGGGACCAGCGGATGGGCACGGCGGTCTCGGGGTGGACCCAGACCTCCTCGTCGGCCGTGTAGCCCTCACCCTCGAGCTTGCTCGAGACCTGGAGGCAGTCGATGCCCAGGGTCTTCACCCAGCCGGTCGCCTCACTCGTGAACGAGATCGGGATCGGTCGCCCGTCGACCACGCGCACGTCCTCGCCGCGCCAGGTGTCTCCAGGCGCTCGCCCGCCGTCGCGGCCGGGATCGAAGAGGCGCCGCCTTCTGAGCAGGCCCTCGATCTCGGGGCCGATCATCTCGGGGCGCATGCCCCGGTTCGGCCCGTCGCGCAGCCAGCCCGCGTCCAGCACCTCGCCCTTCGTGTTGACCTTGAAGCGCATCGGCAGCCGCAGGTTGCTCATGGCGAGCCGGTAGTAGAGGGGCAGCCCCCGGTCCATGGGCGGCACGTCGAGGCTGCGCACCAGCAGGTAGTGCCCCTCGGCGGCGTCACCGCGGTAGGACCAGGTCTCTTCCCAGTCCACATTGAACTTCACCGGGGAGGTCATGCTCTGGCGCACGGCGTAGCGCGTCGTGATGGGGAGCGGGACCTGGCGGGCCAGGGTCGGCGGCTCCTCGACCTCGATCGGCGCGTCCTCGGCGTCGGGCTGCAGGCCGCTGCTCAGCACCCGCCCCCGGGAGGAGGCGCGCGCGCGCACGGCACGCTCCGCGTCGAGCTCCATGGACAGCTTGCGCACCAGGGCGCGGGCGTCGGGGATCGTCGCGGAGGCGATCTGCGCGTCGTCGAGGGCCGCCTCGCGGTCGCCGGCCTCCATGGAGTGCTCGGCGCGTGCCCAGCGAGCCTCCGCCAGATCGGGGCAGTGCTCGACCGCCTTGTCGATGGAGCCCTGGGCCGCCGCACCC
>JAJDAI010000169.1 GCA_029261955.1 Deltaproteobacteria bacterium
TGGCCATCGACATCCGCAATGCTCTCCGCTTCGACTACGGGAATTCTATCCGGAGGCCCGTGGCCATGGGGGAGGGCGGATTAGTTCAACAGGCTGCTAGCGATCCACCGCGTCGAACCAACGGTCATAAGGCAGATCACACCCCAGCTTGATCAGCTCCGCCCGGCAGTGGCGGTCCACCTCGGCCTGCTGCTCGTGGCTCAGCAGCTCCCCGGCCCCGCCGGCGGCGCCCTTGCGCATCATCTGCGGCCGCTTCGCGACCCGGACCGCCGGCAGCGGCATGGGCGAGAACTGGGACTCGTGAGCCTTCATCCAGACGAAGCCCGAGCGCTCGATCACGGCGGCCCGCTCCTCGGCCTCCAGCTCCACGCCGAGGATCCCGGCCACGCGGTCGACCTCCCCCGGCAGGTCGCGCTTCAGGGACCGGAAGTTGAAGAGGTGCACGTTGTCGCGGTCCTTCTGCGCCCACCAACCCGCCGCGTGCTCGGCCCAGGTGCCGAAGGGCAGGCCCTGGCCCAGGAAGAGCCGGTACCAGTCGTCCGGGCTGACGCGGTCGAGCAGGCCCAGCAGCCCCACCACGAAGTAGTAGCTCGAGACGAGCACCTCCTTGGGGTCCCGGATCACCGCCAGGCAGGTCGACGGGCTCTGCCAGGGCGTGCCGTCGGCCCCGATGTGCGTCTTGATGATGCGGTGCCCCGTGGGTGAGGGCTCCTGCGCCGCGCTCAGGCCCGGCA
Source organism: Deltaproteobacteria bacterium (assembly GCA_029261955.1). Classification (GTDB taxonomy): domain Bacteria; phylum Myxococcota_A; class UBA796; order UBA9615; family UBA9615; genus CALCXL01. The sequence goes on from JAJDAI010000169.1 coordinate 735, forward strand.
CGCGGTCGCTGGGCGCGTCCGGCCAGGGCACGACGCAGTGGATGTGCTCGAACTCGGCCGCCCCGCGCCAGGCGATCTGCTGGCCGATCTGCAGCATCCAGTTGGTGCCGCTCTTGGGGTAGGTCGACACGATGACGTCGCCCTCCCGCGGCTCGTAGCCCTTGAAGGCCCGCGGAGTCAGCGAGGTGGAACGCGCCAGCCGGCTCAACACACCCGCCGCGGGCAGCAGCAGACCCAAGGCCGCCGCCCCGCGGGCCGCCAGCACGATCGGGGTCAGGGGCGACAGAATCGAAGGCGGATCGTCGGGTCGCATCGGCTCCCTCCCGCGCAACCATACAAAATCGGTCAACGCCTCCAGAAGGAGGGGTAGAAGACCACGAGCGCCGAGAACATCTCCAGTCGGCCGACCAGCATGTTCCACGACAGGAACCACTTCGACAGGTCGTTGAAGTGCGCGAAGTTGTCCGTGGGGCCGACGTCCCCCCAGCCCGGGCCGACGTTCATCAGGGTCGCCACGACCGCGCTCATGGCCGTCATCGCGTCCACGTCGTCGATGAGGGTCATCACGCAGCCCCCGCCGAGGACCAGGAAGATGTTCACGATGAAGTAGCAGACGGCCAGGTGGATGAGCGGCAGCTCCAGGCGCCTCTCGTCGATGCGCACAGACACCACGGCCAGCGGCTGGAAGAAGATCTTCTTGATCACCGCGACCCCGAACTTCCAGATGATCACGTAGTGGATGATCTTGATGCCGCTCGTGGTCGAGCCCGCGCAGGCACCCACGAAGCACACCGCGAACAGCCACATCTGCGCCGCCTGCGGCCACAGCTCGTAGTCGGCGGTGGAGAAGCCCGTCGTCGTCAGCAGCGAGATCACCTGGAAGGTCCCGAAGCGCAGCGAGTCCCAGAATCCGTAGGTCCCCTGGGTCCAGAGAACCCCCGACACCACGGCGCAGAACACGAGCACGAAGCCCAGGTACCAGCGGAACTCGGTGTTGATCCGCAGCACCCGCCAGTTCCCCAAGGCCAGGTGATAGAAGAGCATGAAGGTCACGCCGCCCAGGAACATGAAGGCGATGGTGACCCAGTCGAAGTAGGCGCTGTCGTAGTGGCCGAGGCTCGCGTTGTAGGGCGAGTAGCCCGAGGTCGAGACCGTGCCGAAGGCGTGGCAGAGCGAGTCGAAGACCGACATGCCGCCCGACCACAGCAGCACGACCTGGAGCGCGTTGAGCGACAGGTAGATGACCCAGAGGTAGACGAGCGCGTCGCGGTTTCGCGGCGTGAACTTGTCCTTCGTCAGCGTCTGGCCGGGGCTCGACTCGGCGCGAAAGACGCGCAGGCCGCCCATGCCGTGGGGCAGGAAGAGCAGGGCGAGGGTCAGGAAGCCCATGCCCCCGAGCAGGTGCGTCTGGCTGCGCCAGAACAGCAGGCCGTGGGGCACGACCTCGATGTCCTCGAGGATGGTCGATCCGGTGGTCGTGTAGCCCGACATCATCTCGAAGAAGGCGTCGGTGAAGCTTGGGATCGAGCCGTGGATGACGAAGGGCACGGCCGAGATCGCCGAGATCACGACCCAACCGATCACGGCGATGAAGAAGGCGTCCCGCAGGTCGAGCTCCTGGTCCTCGCGGAACAGGAACCAGAGCGGCAGGCCGAGCAGGATGGAGGCGCCGGCCGAGACGCCGAGCGCGAAGAGGTCCCCCTCGCCCGGGTAGAAGAGCGAGCAGATGATCGGCAGGACCATCGCGCCGCCCGTGACGAGCAGCAGGGTGCCGAGCACGTGGGCGATCGAGCGGTAGTTCATCGGGCGGGGCTCATGCTTCGAAGAGCCTCTCCAGGTCGGGCAGATGGCGGGACAGGCAGACGCCGATGACCTTCTCGCCGGGCTGGACGCGGGTCGAGCCGATCGCGATGCCCCAGTCCCCGTCGCGGCAGACGCTGCCGATGATCATCTTGCCGCTGAGCCCGCCGATGGCGTTGAGCGCCTTGCGGGTCACGGGCGAGCCCGCCTCGGCGACCAGCTCCACGATCTCCGCGTCGCAGCCGTGCAGCTGGGCGAGCGCGAGCAGCTTGCCGCGGCGGATGTATTTGAGGATGCGGTTGCCGGCGAGGACCTTCTGGTTGAGCACGATGTCCGCGCCCATGGACGAGGCGAGCACCAGGTACTCCTGCCGCTTCACCAGGGCGATGGTCCTGCCGCTCTCCGCCTCTCCCTCCTCGCCCTTGCTCTCCATCAGGTGCTTCGCCAGCACGCTGGTCATGATGTTGGTCTCGTTGTCGTCCGTGGCCGTGACGATGGTGTCCATGTCCAGGAGGCCAGCGCGCAGCAGCGTGTCCGCTTCGGACCCGTCTCCGTGCAGGCACTCGGTCTTCTTGAGCAGGAAGGACAGCTCCTCGGCCCGCGCCTCGTTCCGCTCGATGAGGCGGACGGGGAAGGTGTCCTGGAGCAGCTCGGCCACCCGCCGCCCCACCAGCCCGCCGCCGACGATCAGCACCTTGTGGCGCCGCTCGGCCTTCTGCCCGACCAGCTTCATGAGCCGCGGGTAGTTCTCGTTGTGGACCAGGATGTAGACGTGGTCGCCGGGCAGGACCTTGTGGTCGCCTCCGGGGATGAAGGTGTCGATGCCCCGCGCGATGGCGACGATGCGGAACAGGAACTCATCGTGCTTCTGCCCGATGTCCTTGAGCGTCATGTGCGACAGCGAGGAGTTCCGCGTGATGCGGGTGGCCATCACCTGCACCTGGCCGCCGTCCATGTCGCAGACCACGTTGCCCGAGCGCATCTTCAGCAGCCGCTCGATCTCCTGGGCGGCCAGCTCGCCCGGCCGGATGACCAGGTCGATGCCGAGGTCGCGGGCGGTGAGCAGCGCGTCTTCGCTCCAGATCTCCAGGTTGCGCACCCGGGCGATCTTCCGCGGGATGCCGCAGCGTCCGGCGATCATCGAGGCCGTGATGTTGACCGCGTCGTTGTCGGTGACCGCGATCATGTAGTCCATCTTGTGGGCCCCGACCTCCTTCCAGGGCGCGAAGTCCATCGCGTCCCCACGGACGAAGCGGGCGTCGACCTCGGCGTCCGCGCGGGCGATCAACTCGGGGTTCGCCTCGATGGCGGTGATCGCGTAGCCCTCGTGCGCCAGCCACTTGGCCAGGTAGAACCCGACGCCTCCGAGGCCGAGGATGAGGATGCTCTCTTTCCGGCTCATGCGCGGTCCCGTTTCGGCAGGCTTCGCCCTGGCGGCGGATGCGGGGATCCTCGATCCCCTTCCCGGTCACGGCCCGTCTAGCTCACTTCGCGAGCGCGTGGGGGGAGATCGGAGAGACTGGCGGGGAATGGGCACGAAGGCTGCAGCACCGAGCGGAGTCCCCGCGTGCGCGGGGCGGGCAGCGGCAACAGCGCGACCAGCGACGGCCCGCTCTGCGACGACACCCGCACCGACGCGACGGGGAGCCTGGACTTCGGGGCGCTGGGGAGCTGTCCCTGAGCAGGCCCTCAGTCAGGTGATCCGGGCTTCGGCTAGACGAGAGCCTCGGCGACCCGCTCCACCGAAAACACGGTCCCACCCTTGCTTCGCGCCGCGAGCCAGCCCGTGCTCACGGCGGCGCCGGCAGCCAGATCGGTGGCGACGACGACGTGGGCGCTCTGCTCCCCCGCCTCCTCGATGACGACGCGGAAGGCCCACTTTCGCTCGCGCGTGCCGGTGGGCTTCGCGGCCTTCGGGGCCTTCGGGGCAGCGGCCTTCGGGGC
>JAJDAI010000170.1 GCA_029261955.1 Deltaproteobacteria bacterium
AAGCCGAGCCCAACGACAGCGCCGCCGCCCCGGACGCCCCGCTGAGCCCCCCGGCCGAGCTCTGCGGCAGCCTCACCCCGCTCGACGAGGACTGGTTCCCCGTCACCCTCGCCGCCGACGACACCGAGCTCCTGCTGGAGACGAGCGACGGCGCAGACGGCTGCTCCACCGACACGGTCATCGAGCTCTACGAAAGCGACGGCACGACCCTGATCGCCAGCGACGACGACGGCGGCTTCTTCCCCTGCTCGTCCCTGCGCGAGTCCCTGGACGCTGGCGACTACCTCGTCCTCGTGCGCGGCTTCGCCTCCGCCGAAGGCGACTACGTGCTCAGCGCCGCCACCATCGCCCCCACCGAAGCCGAGCCCAACGGCGGCCCGGGCCTCGCGGACGGGCCGGTCATCGCTGACGACACCTTCGACGGCATCCTGAACCCCGCGGACGACGCCGACTGGTTCGAGATCGACGTCCCCTCGACGACCACGCTGCTGCACGCCTGGACCGACGACGGCAGCGGCGGCTGCGTCACCGACACGGTGCTCGCGGTCTACGCGGCCGACGGCAGCACGGTGCTCGCGAGCAACGACGACGGCCCGTTCAACGCCTGCTCCGAGCTCGACCTGGTCCTCGCCGAGGGCACGGCCTACGTCGAGGTCACCGGCTTCGACTCGCTGACCCTCGGGCCCTACACGCTGCACCTGGAGTTCACCGACGGCCCGGACGCGAGCCTCGAGGAGGAGTTCAACGACGACCGCGTGGCCGCCGACGGGCCGCTCGTGCCCGGCGAGCCCTGGTTCGGCACCTTCGCGGGCGGGGACGCCGACTGGTTCTCGCTGCCCGTGCGCGGCGCGGCCTCGACCCTGCGCCTCTTCACCGACGACGGCGCCGGCACCGACTGCATCGGCGACAGCGTGCTGACGGTCTTCGAAGCGAACGGACTGACGGTCGTCGACTCCAACGACGACGGCCCCCTCGGGCCCTGCTCCGAGCTGAGCACGCTCCTGGTCCCGGGCGACTACTTCGTGCAGATCACGGGCTTCGACGCCCTGACCACCGGCTCCTACTTCCTGGACCACGAGCTCGTGTCCACCGAGCCCGCCGTGGCCGAGGCCGAGCCCAACGACGACGTGCTGGACGCCCAGCCCATCGCCCTCGACAGCTCCATCGACGCCTCGCTCGACGCCGCCGAGTCCGACTGGTTCGTCTTCGTCGCGCCGACCGACGCCTTCACCGTCACGGCCTTCACCCACGACGGCAGCGGCTGCTCGACCGACACCCGCATGACGCTCTTCGCTGCCGACGGCCTCACCGAGCTGGACGCCGACGACGACGACGGGCCGGGGCTCTGCTCCTCCATCACGGCCTCCCTGGACGCGGGCACCTACACCCTCCAGGTCTTCGGCTTCGCCCCGGCCACCACCGGCGACTACACGCTCACGCTCCAGGGCCCCCCGGCCCCCGCCGCCGAGCTCGAGCCCAACGACGTCACGCCCAACGGGCCCATCAGCACCGACGATGTCTGGTCCGGCTCCATCACCGCCGCCGACATCGACCGCTACAGCCTCTTCCTGGACACCGACGCCACCCTCTTCGTCGACACCCACGGCGACGGCGGCGTGGACAGCTGCTCGATGGACACGCGCGTCAACCTCTTCGAATCCGACGGCAGCACGTTGATCGGCACCAACGACGACCACGGCAGCGACCTCTGCTCCCGGCTCGTGCTGCTCGACGCCCCCGCGGGCTTCTACGTGGTCGAGGTGCAGGGCTTCGACAGCAGCACGGTGGGCGACTACCAGGTGACGGCCCGGGCGGCTCCCTCCTCCGAGCTGGAGCCCAACGACGACGCCCCCCTCGCCGACGTCCTGATCAGCCGCCACGTCGGCACGATCAACCCCGTGGCCGAGGCCGACTGGTACTCCTTCGCGGTGGCCGTGAACGGCACGATCGTCACGCTCCAGACCGCCGGCCCGCTGGGCGGATGCGACGCCGACACGGCGATCGAGGTCTTCGACGACTCCCTCGCCTCGCAGGGCTCCGACGACGACGGCGGAGTGGGCGACTGCTCCTCCCTCGAGCTCACGCTGGACGCCGGCACCTACACGGTCCAGGTCACCGAAGCGGGCGACGACGAGGTCGGCGCCTACGCGATCGCGCTGTCCCTGGGCTTCGCCGCCGAGCTCGAGCCCAACGACTCCTCCCTCGAAGCGACCGCGCTCACCGCCGTCCCGGAGTCGGTCTCGGCCTTCCTCGACCCAGCCGACGCGGACTGGTTCCAGCTCGATCTGCTCGCGCCCTCGGACCTGCACGCCTTCACGCACGCCGGCAGCGGCACCGACTGCGCGACCGACACGATCCTGGGCCTCTACGCCGCGAATGGCTCCACCCTGCTGGCCGAGAACGACCAGAACGGCAGCAACGACTGCAGCGATGTCTCGGTCACCCTGCCGCCTGGCACCTGGTTCTTCGCGGTCACCGGCTGGCTGCCGTCCACATCTGGTGACTACGTGCTGACGGTCGAGGAATAGGCCAGGGAGCCCCGATTCGGCCCCCCAGCCAGCCCACAAGGCAGATCACGGCAGTTGCCCTCGGCCCAAAATCGGGATATCTCCCCGGGCCCTGGAGGAGATCCATGTCCCGCATTCGTCTTGTAGCCCTGCTGATCGCCGCTTCCTTCCTGCTCGCCTCTTGTGGCGACAAGGCTGAGAAGGCGCCCGAGAAGACCGAGAAGATCGCCAAGAAGGGAGACCGGACGGAGAAGATCAAGAAGGTCCCCACCGGCAAGGAGCCCTTCGCGAAGCTCGACTTCTCCGCCCTGCCGACCGACTACGCCGAGGCGATGAAGATCGTCCGCAAGTCCCAGAAGTGGAACCTGCACAGCAAGCACCGCAAGGACGGGGCCGCCAAGGGGGCTGACCCGCGCGAGACGCTGGAGCTGCGCATGGACCGCGAGCTGCTCGGCAGCGCCTTCGACGCGGGCTCGCAGTTCCTCATCAACTGGCAGATGCCCGAGGGCAACTTCCGATACATGTACGACTGGATCGAGGGCACCTGGGTCGACGACGACCACCAGGTCCGCCAGGCCGGCTCCCTCTGGGGCCTGGGCACCTGCTACCGCTACCGCCCCTCGCCCGAGCTCAAGAATGGCCTCGACCTGGGTCTGAAGTTCTGGTTCGAGAACACGGTCCCCGGCCCCGCCGAGGGCACCCTGATGATGAAGTACCCCGGTGACGACTGGCTGCACTCCGGCACGGTCGCGCTCGTGGCGCTCGCCATCATCGAGTACCTCAAGACCGACGCGCCCATCGACGCCGCCTGGAAGGCCGAGCTCGAGACCAAGCTCGACGGCTACCTCGCCTTCCTCGTGTTCCTGCAGCGGGACAACGGCCTCATCGCCGACCGCTTCGACATGCGGAACAACAAGCCGCGCCCGCGCTCCAGCCCCTACTACGACGGTGAGTCGCTGCTGGCGCTGACCAAGGCCGCGCGCCAGCTGGACCGCAAGTCCCTCGTCCCGACCATCGAGACGGCCGCCCGCGCCATGGCCGAGGCCTACACCATCAAGTCCTGGAAGAAGGACCGCGACTCCAAGGACACGAAGGGCTTCTTCCAGTGGGGCAGCATGTCCTTCGCGGAGTACTACCAGGGCCAGTGGAAGGACCACGAGCTCTTCGGCGACGTCGCCCTGTCCCTCGGCTACTGGATGGCGCACACGCACGCGACCCTGAAGAAGAACCGCAACCACGCCTACGCCGTCGAAGGCCTGATCGCCGGCTGGCGCGTCGCCAACATGCGGGGCGACATCGACGCGCAGACCGACCTGCTCTTCACGCTGGACCGCTCGCTCTACAAGCTGTCCACGTGGCAGATCGGCGGCCCCCTCAGCGGCGAGAACAAGTACCTCCAGAAGAACCCCACCGACGACAAGATGGCGCAGGGCGGCGTGATGAACGCCCGCAAGCCCAGCGGCGCGCCGGTGAAGAAGGACGTCTCGCACCAGCTCCGCATCGACGTCACGCAGCACCAGATGCACGCGATCACCGAGGCCCTGGACTTCGTCTACCCCAAGGGCAAGTAGCCCCTGCGGGCCCCCCGGCGCCGGCTGAAGGTCAGGCGTCGGGGTGCACCACCTCGATGACGCGGTCGACGGCGTCCACGGTGACCGTCGAGCTCCGCCCGCCCACCCACAGGACCTCGATCTCGGCCTGAACGGCTGAGCCGAGCCCGAAGTGCGCCCGCGACGGCCCCTGCTGCGGCCCGCGGCCACCGTGGATGTTCCGCACCTGGCCGGGATCGCCGCCCAGCGTCACCTGCGCGCCGAAGCCCTGCCGGTTTCCCACGGGACCGCGCAGCTCGACCTCGAGCCAGTGCTCCGCTCCGCAGCGGTTCATCCACAGCGACGGGGGCACGCCCGCGCCGGCCCGCACGATGTCGAGCCAACCGTCCCCGTCCAGGTCGCCTGTCACGACCGACAGGTTGTTGCTCACGTCCCCGAAGCCCAGCTCCTCGGTGATGTCCTCGAAGCCCGCATCCGTGCCCAGCCAGATCGCGTCGGGGATGTCGGGGTGCTGCTCCTGGAAGTCTGGGTCCTCCTCCACCTGCGGGCCCGAGGC
>JAJDAI010000018.1 GCA_029261955.1 Deltaproteobacteria bacterium
GATCCGGGGGGCGCGCGGTGAGGGGCGTCAGGGGCTGCATCGGCGTCTGCGACTCCTCCAGTGGCAGCTCGGGCTGCGCCTCCAGGGGCGGCGACGGGGGCGGCAGCGGGGTACCCCCGTCGGCCTGCTCGGACGGCAGGGGCGGGAGCGGCCTGGCCGGCAAGCCCAGCACGGCCTGCACGGCCTGCACGGGAGCCACCAGCGGCCTTGCGGGCGGGCCGAGCACGCCCTTCATGGGCGCCGACGGCGGGAGCGTGCTCGCGGTGTCCTGCAGCGGCCCCGCCGGCGGGCTCTGCCCTGTCGATGCGTGGGGCAAGGGCGGCAAGGGCGGCGAGGGCGGCGAGGGCAGCAGCGGCCTTCCCGGCGGCCCCAGCGTGGGCTGCGATGAGGGCAAGGGCGCCTGGGCCCGAACGAAGCCCCCTTCACGCCCGAACGACCCGGCAGTCCCTGACGGTCGCGAGGCCGGCCTGCGTCTGGGCGGCCTGCAACCCTCACTGCCGAGCATCGCGCGGAGGGCCTCTCAGCGCGCGCTGTGGGCGACCGCCACTCCTACCCTCGCCAGACCCCTCGAAAACCGCCCAAGCCCGCCGCCGTTGGAGGTAAGTGTTGGTGCTTTTTTTCTTTTGTTATCAAGCACTTAACCTCTTGACCAGCTCGTCTCGCAGTCGTAGACCAGAGGGCACCAACCCGCAACAAGAACCCCAAGTGCACAGCTCGTGCAGGCGGAGTTCTACGCCTGGAGCACCAAATGGCCGACACGCCCGATCTCTTCCATCTCACCGAAGCCGCCGCGAATCCCTGGGCTGCCCTCGCGGGCCTGCTGGCGGCGGACGCTGCCGTCATGACCGACCTGCCGCGCGGCCTCTTCTTCACCTTCGACCCCCGCTGGCTCCGCGACCCGGAGACCGGGGCCCTGCACAGCACCGACCCCTCCCCTACCCAGATCGATCTGGGTGGTCCCGTCCGGCTGTGCCCAGAGCACCTCCAGGAGATGCTTCGGCGCCGTGATGCCGTGCTGGTGGACGCGGTCATCGCGCCCTGGGGCGAGCTTGTGCACATCGTGCGGGGCGGCCCGCTGCTCGTCACCCTGGGCAGGCTTCGGGGCCGCGGCGAGGACCTGAAGCCGCTCAAGCTGCGCAAGCCCTCGACGCCCTCCAGCCAGCGGGATGACGAGCGCCTGTCCCAAGGCCGAGACGCCATGTTGACCCTGCGCCGCGCGGCGGAGCTGCTCCCTGGCAACGACGCGGACAACCGACGGGCCTTGCTGGCCGCAGAGATCGTGCGCGATGGCGACGGACGCAAGATGGTGCGCTGGGGCGACCTCGCAGCGCTGTTCCCCTCAGCCGCTGAGGAGGCCGAGGCCGCGCAGCTCGGCCTGGAGCGCGAGGCCCGGCGCGCTGTCGAGACCGAGCCCCGCCGCCGCAAGAGCAAGCCCCGCAAGGGCTCCATCCACCTCGCAGACCTCGACTGACCGGAGGTTCGTCATGACCACGACCAGCAAGAAGCCCGGCAAGAAGTCCGACAAGCCCAGCAGGATCATCATCGAGCCCGTTCGCGCACGCGCCATCCGTGGCCCGCACAGGGACAACAAGAAGTCCTGGTACTGGCGCACCGAGTACCACCACGACGGCAGCTCCGACACGCTCTGGACGGGCTGGGGCACTCGTCAGCAGGTGCGTGAGAAGATCACGAAACTGATCGCCTCGAAGGGCCTCGACGTGCTGGTGGCGGAGACCCGCGTCCGGCGCGGTGAAGTCACCCACATCGGCACCGTCGAGCACTTGATGCGCGCCTGGTACGCATGGTGGCTCGACAACCCCGAGGCGCCCGCCACGACGCTGAAGACCTACAAGTACGCGGCCCGGCACGTCGTCAAGGCTCTGGGCGACGTGCGCATCGCGCGGCTGGACCTGACCACGCTGGAGGCGTTCAAGCGCAACCACCTCCGGGCGTGGGTGAAGAGGAAGCACAAGGAGATCGAGGGCCTCGAACTGAAGCTGTCGGCCGCCCAGGAGCGCCTGGAGGCGGTCCACGGGACTGACCGCGCGCAGGGCGCCGCAAGGACCGTAGAGAAGCTCTCGGCCCGCCTGGAGGCCCTGGAGCGACGCCTGAAGAAGCCGGTAAAGAGCACCCTGGCGCTCGACCTCAAGGTCCTGAACGCGGCCTGGAACTGGGCACGTGAGCGCATCGACGGCTTCCCGAACCGCAAGCTGGCCATCAAGGCGGTGCTCCCGAGCAAGCAGGAGATCCACGACGCGATAAACGACCACCGCCCCACGGTGGCGGACTTCTGGGAGGTCGTGAGCAAGCTCGACGGCTGGGCGAAGCTCGCCGTGCTGCTCCTGGCGGCCACGGGGGCACGGAAGACGGAGATCGGCACGGTGCGCTGGGCGAGCTTCAACGCGGAGAAGAAGACCCTGCTGCTGCTCGACGGTAAGACCGGGACGCGCGAGGCGGCGTTGCCGCTGGAGACGGTGGAGAAGCTCCTGAAGGCCCGACCCGAGGGTGCGCGCGGCCGGATCCTCGGTGAGGTGACGGTGAGCACGGTGCAGTCCGGGCTGGCCCAGCACATCCGCCGGGCGTGCGTTGAAGCGGGCGTGACGTACTTCAGCGTGCACGCCATCCGCCGCATGGTCACGGACCTCATGTACGCCAAGGGCTCGGACCCGTCTGCGGCCGCCGCCCAGTTGGGGCACTCGGTCCAGACCGCGCTGGAGCACTACCGCCGCGTCCATCCCGACGACAAGGCGCGCGCCGTGGCCCTCGCGGGCCTGGGAGCGCCGCCCGAGGAGGCGACGGTGGTGTCCCTGGACGAGCGGCGCGCGAAGTCGGGGTAGTTGACGGCGCACAGCGGGGCCTCCCCCACACCGTGGCATGCTGACCCGCATGGGGAGGGTCATCACACTCGCGCTCGCGCTGCTGCTCGCGGCGTGTCCCGACGCCAACCAGCGCATCGACTTCGACGGCGACGGCTCGGAGGACGTGGACGACTGCGCCCCGGTCGACGCGACGATCTTCCCGCAGGCCGACGACGAGGTCGCCAACGGCATCGACAACAACTGCGACGGCATTCCCGGGGTGGACAGCGACGGCGACGGCTACGCGTCGGCGGCCTCGGGCGGCGAGGACTGCAACGACGCCAACGACGCGGTGAATCCCGGCGCTACCGAGGTCCCCAACAACGAGGTGGACGAGG
>JAJDAI010000171.1 GCA_029261955.1 Deltaproteobacteria bacterium
CCCTGGAGCACCTTCACGGACGTCGGGCTCCGGCTCGCGTGTTCGCTTCCCGAGGAGACCGGATGAAGACCGTGAGGCTGGTGATCCTGGGGGTCCTGCTGCTGGGGGTCCTCGCCCTGCTCATCGAGCGCTGGCACGTGACGGACGAAGAGCGGGTCGAGGCGGCCTGGCAGGACCTGGTCGAGGCGATGGAGACCGAGAACCGGGGCCGCATGGCCGCGCGGCTCACGCCCGACATGACGTTCTCGGGCCCCGCGCGGGTCGGCGAGGGCGACCGGGAGCAGGCGCTGGTCGCGCTGGATGGCTACTGGGCCCAGGTCAGGGCGGTGCAGGTGGTGCCGCGCAAGTCCGAGATCGTGGTCCAGGGCCAGGTCGCGTCCTTCAAGTCGAACACCCTGCTGCGCTTCGAGTGGGGCGACAGCCCGGTGCTCTACCGCGTGAGCGTGCAGATCGCCTGGGCGCGGGTGGGCGAGGAGTGGCTCGCGCGCGACATCGACGTGCTGGAGATGACGCCGGGCCTGTTCTAGATCGTCGCCGGATGCTCCAGCAGCTCCCGCACGAACCTGGCCAGATCCGCCCCCTCGAAGCCGTCGATGAAGCGGTGGTCCACCGTCGCGAAGAGCGTGAGCTCCTGGCGCGGGACGACCTGGCCATCCACCAGCGCCGGCCGCTCGACCACGTCCCCGAAGACCAGCTGCACGGCCACGGGCGCCCAGCCGATCGGCGGGGCCCAGGCCTCGTCCAGGCCCAGGCCGGGCAGCGGGGTGATGGCGCAGGCGCCGAAGGGAAAGGCTTCCAGCCCGAGGAAGCGGCGCCCGAGCGTGCCCGTGAGCCAGCCGGCGAGGCGGAGCACGGGGCGGAGCAGGAACGCGGGCAGGGCGCGCTCGGCGCGGTGCTCGAAGGAGCGGTCCTCCGCCGCGAGCTGGGTGCTCAGCTGCCGCTCGATCTGCAGGACGGACAGCTGGTCCAGCCCCTCCAGCTTCAGGCGCCGGTCGCCCAGGAGCAGCGCCGCGTCGGCCCGCGCGTGCGGGTGGAAGCGTCCCCAGCGCAGGTGGCCGTTGAGGCCCGTGGCCTGGGCCAGGGATCGCCCTGCCGCCGCGAGCACGACGTGCGTGAGCGTGAGCTGCGGGTGTCGCTCACGCTGTGCCTCCAGCCAGGCGAGGACCGGGCCGGCGTCCACCGTGATCTTCCCGTAGATGTTGCCCTCACGTGGGCTGCGCCAGGTCGCGACGGCCAGCTTGCGCCGGGCGAGGCTCACGGGGCCCGCCGGAGCCAGGCCAGGGCCTCGACGTGCGGCGTGTGCGGGAACATGTCCCAGCCCTGCACGTCGTCGAGCACCATGCCGCCGTCCACCAGGATCCGCAGGTCACGGGCGAGGGTCGCGGGGTCGCAGGACACGTAGGCGATGTGAGCCGGCGGGTCTGCCGCGAGCGCCGTGGCTGCGTCCTTGTCCCCGGTCCGCGGAGGATCGAGCAGGACCAGCTCCGCGCTCGGCTTGGCTGCCTGCGCTGCGGAGCCGACCTCGAAGGACGCGTCCAGGCCCTGCGCTTGGGCCGCCCTGCGCGCCGCGAGCACGCCCGCCTCGGCCAGGTCCGAGCCCCGGACCTCGAAGCCGGCTGCCGCCAGGGCCAGGGCGAAGTTGCCGGCCCCGCAGTGCAGGTCGGCGATGCGGTGCACCCCGCGCGCCCGGGCTCCGGCGAGAACGGCCTCGACCAGGGCGCGGTTGACGTGGGGGTTCACCTGGGAGAAGGCGCCGGCGGGGACCTCGAGCCAGGCTCCGGGCAAGGGGATTCGCTGGGCGGCGGGCCCGCTCACGCGGCGCTTGTCCACGAGCACCTGCACCCCGTCGGTGGAGGCGCGCAGCTCGACTTCGGCGGGAGGGCCGCTGCGGTCGACGTCCGCCAGGGCCTCGTTGAGCGGCTCGCAGGCGACGGCGCAGCGGTCCACCGACACGATCCGGCGGCTGCCGGTGGCGTGAAAGCCGAGCTGTCCGCCGGCGCGGTGCAGCCGGACCCTGGTTCGGTAGCCCAGGTCCGGGCCCACGGCGTGTACGACGGGGCTCGGCAGGTTCACGAAGCGGCCCAGGCGCCGCAGGCAGTCGTGGAGGATCTCGGCCTTCGCCTTCAGCTGCGCGGGGCGGCTCAGCTCCATCCAGGGGCAGCCGCCGCAGCCCTGCACCGAGCAGGCTCTGGGCACGCGATCGCTGGAGGGGCTCAGGAGATCGAAGGCCTTCACCCGGACGTGGCGCTTCTTGGCGGTGACGGACCGGGGGAGGATCGAATCGCCCGGGAAGGCCCCCGGCACGAAGGCGGCGCGGCCGTCGGGCGCACGCAGGAAGCCATCGCCGCCCGAGACGAGTCGCTCGACCGTCCAGGGTTGCTGCGAAACCCTGCCTGGATCCGGCTGCTGGGGCATCGGCCGAGTGTAGCGCCAGCTATCCTTGTCGGTAGGGGTGGCAGGTTCGGTGCGTGGCTGAGGACACGTCGGCTCCGATCCGCCTCAGTCCCCGAATCTACGGAGGGTGGTCAGTACCGGGATGGCAGGAGGCGAGGATCTACCGAGCTTCGGCCGCTACACGGTGCTCAACCTGCTCGGAAAGGGCGGGACAGCACGGGTGTACCGGGCCGTGCGGCCGGGCCAGATGGGCTTCGGCAAGGAGGTCGCGCTCAAGATCATCGATCCCGAGGCGACGGCCGACGAAGAGGCTGCGCTCTCCCTGATCAACGAGGCCCGCCTCGGCGGCCTGCTCCGGCACCGAAACATCGTCGCCGTCGATGAGTTCGAGAAGGTCGACGACACCTACTACATCGCCATGGAGTACGTGGACGGCTGGGCGCTGGAGCGCATCCTCACCTCCCTGAAGAACAAGGGGAAGCACGTCCCCCCGACCGTCGTCCTCGACATCCTCATGGAGGTCTGCGAGGGGCTGCACTACGCCCACGAGCGCGTGGACCGCGAGGGCGTACCGCTGAACATCGTGCACCGGGATCTGAAGCCCGGGAACATCATGATCAGCCGCCTGGGCGAGGTGAAGATCGCGGACTTCGGCACGGCCAAGGCTGCGACCAACGTCAAGAAGACCGCGGTCGGCTTCACCCGCGGGACGCCGGCCTACATGTCGCCCGAGCAGGTCGCAGGCGAGCCGGTCGATCGCCGCTCCGACATCTTCGCCATGGGCGCGATCCTCTACGAGCTCGTCACGCTCAAGATGGCCTTCCCCGGGGACAACATGTTCTCGGTCATGCGCTCGGTCCTGGACGGGGAGACGACCGCCGCGCGGGCCCGCATGGCGGAGATCTCACCCGAGCTGGCCAAGGTCATGGAGCGCTGCATGGCGCCTGCGGCTGACGATCGCTACCAGACCGCCGCCGAGGTGCACGCCGACCTGGACGAGCTGCGCCGCCACCGCAAGTCCGGCCTTGCCGTCGACAAGTGGGTGCGGGCCATGACGGTCGAGCTGCCCAGCACGCAGACGGGGGAGTTCGGTCACGACATCGTGCAGGAGCTGCGCGCCCGCAAGGCCGCGGCGGATCGGAAGCAGGCCGCCGGGCCGGTCACCGGCGCCCAGAACATCGCGGGGCTGTCCGACGACTTCAACCTGGAGTCGCTGGCGGCCATCGACTCGGGCTCCATGAACTCGATCGGCGCGGACACGGCTTCGGAGGGCCTGGGCCTGGACCCTGGCGCGCTGCCCTTCAACTTCGGCGACAGCGGCCGCTACCCGGGCCTGCCCGGGGACACGGGGCCCTTCCCCGATCTGTCGGGCGAGCTGCCGAAGCCCCTGACCGACGCCCCCGCGGCCCCGGCCGTCGATCCGGCGTCCAGCGGCCCCGGGCTCGCCCCGCTCGACGCGACGCTCGGCGACGCGGGCATGTCGGGCTTCACCGGCGAGGCCCCCCTGCCCGAAGGTGACTTCGGCGGCTTCGGTGGCTCCCCGCCCGGCGAGCTCCCGGCGGGGGAGAGCCCCTTCGGTGCGTCGAGCGAGGTCCCGAACCCCTTCGCTGCTTCGCCGGAGCCCGCCAAGCCCGTCGGTGGCCCGAGCGAGGCCCCGAACCCCTTCGCCGCGTCGGCTGCCGCGGCGAACCCCTTCGCGGACCGCAGCGGCGGCGCGGGGCGGCCGACCGGGGAGTCAGCCCTGCCGGGCGCCGCCAAGCGGGTCTCGACCCCCGCTTCGCCGCCCCCGGGCCCGCCCGGTCTGTCCTTCGACCCCGACAAGTTCTCCATGGCCTCGTCGACGCCTGGCCCCCAGCCGGTGGCGCGGAACGCCGCACCCCCGCCGTGGAAGCCGAGCTCGGACAGCTCGGACCCGCCGCCGCGGTCCCGCCCGGGCTCACGGGCTCCCCGTCGCCCGCAAGCGAGCTCGGACAGCTCCCGCTCGGACAAGGTGCAAGGTCGCAAGTCCGCGTCCGCGAACGTCCAGAAGGCCATCTTCCGGCGGCAGCGAATCGCGCGCTTCTTCAACGGCGCCCTCACGCTGGCCATCGCGTTCGCCGCGTTCATGTACCTGGGCCCGATGCTGCCGGGCGGCATGGGCGAGCAGGCGAAGTCGATGCGCGAGAAGATCATCGCGCTCGCGAGCGGCGGTGGCGGCTCGGGTGGCGGCAAGTCGACGCTGCGCGCCGGCTTCACGACCATCGCGCCCTCCAAGGTGCAGCTCGGCGCCAAGGGCGAGACCAACGCGGCCCCCTCGCGAGGCCCCATCGAGGTCGGCGCCTTCGCGATCATGACCAACGAGGTCACGGTCAGCGCGTTCAAGAAGGCCTGCCCCAAGAAGCTGCTGAGCGGCACCTGCCGCGACTGGCCCGGAGAGATCCGCGGTCAGGCGAGCGACCACCCCGTCGTCAACGTGACCTGGGAGCAGGCGCGGGACTTCTGCGCGTCCCAGGGTTGGCGCCTGCCGGCCGAGGCCGAGTGGGAGGCCGCCGCGAGGGGCTCCGAGGGCCGCAAGTACCCCTGGGGCGACAAATTCCAGAAGGGTTCGGCCAACTACTGCGACCTGGGCTGCGACGCCAGCTCCAACCCCCCTTCGACCTACGAGAACGACGGCTACCAGACCACCTCGCCCGTCGGCGCCTTCCCGAAGGGCAAGACCCCCGAGGGCGTGAAGGACCTGAGCGGCAACGTGTCGGAGTGGA
>JAJDAI010000172.1 GCA_029261955.1 Deltaproteobacteria bacterium
GGTCCGCAGGACGGGAGCGGAGCTTGGGATCGACCTCCCCGCTGGCGGCACCAGCCTCGCCCTTCGCGCGCCGAATGGCCCGCGCGAGGTCGGGGGCGAAGGTGCTGCCGGTCGTCTTGGTCATGGGGGTCCCTTGGAGCATGCATGCAAGAAGGTGCAGCGAGCGTGCCAGAGACCGGAGCCAGGTCCGTGCAGGATCGTTTCAGTGCAGGCGGGTCCGTTCGGTCCCAGCCCCCCGGTCGGAGCGGGTCAGGCCCCTCCCGTCAGCCGGCCCCCTGAAGCTGGCGTTGCACCAGCTGCCGGTACAGCCCGTCCGCGACCACGAGGTCGCTGTGCGGCCCCTGCTGCACGACCTGGCCGCCGTCGAGCACCAGCACGCGGTCTGCGTCCTGCACCGTGGACAGGCGGTGGGCGATGACGACCGTGGTGCGGCCGCGCATCAAGCGACCCAGGGCCTCTTGCACCAGGTGCTCCGACTCGGCGTCCAGCGCGGACGTCGCCTCGTCCAGGACCAGCACCTTCGGATCCTTGAGCAGGGCGCGGGCGATGGCGACCCGCTGCTTCTGCCCGCCGCTCAATCGAACCCCCCGTTCGCCCACCAGGGTCTGAAAACCTTCGGGGAAGCTCTGAACAAATTCGTGAGCGTTCGCGGCGCGCGCGGCGTCCTCGACCTCGGCGTCCGTGGCCTCGGGCCGGCCGTAGCGGATGTTCTCGGCGATGCTCGTCGCGAAGAGGATCGGCTCCTGGGACACCACGCCGACCTGCTCGCGCAGCCAGTCGGTGTCGAGCTCCGCGTAGGGGTGACCGTCCAGCAGGATGCGGCCCTCGTCGGGGTCGTAGAAGCGCGACAGCAAGGCCGCGACCGTCGACTTGCCGGCGCCCGACGGCCCCACCAGGGCCACGACCTCGCCCGGCGCGAGCTCCAGATCGATGCCGGCCAGCACGACGTCGTCGGGCCGGGTGGGGTAGCTGAACTGCACGCCCTCGAAGCGCAGGCCGCCCTCGATCGCGCCGGGGCGCTCGGTCCCGCTGGGGACCTCCGACTTGCGGTCGAGCAGCTCGAAGACGCGCTCGGTGGAGCCCAAGGCCTTCATGAAGTCGTTGTAGAGCCCCGCCAGCGCGCCGAGCGAGACGGCGACGGTGAAGGTGTAGAGCAGGAACGCGCTCAGCTCACCCATCGTCATGTCGCCGCGCGCGAGCAGCACGCCGCCGTACCAGAGCACCAGGGCGATCGCGCCGTAGCCGAAGAAGGTCGCGAAGCCCCCGAAGAGGGCGCCGATGCGCGCGCGCGTCTTCGCCAGCTGGAAGCTCGTCTCGACCGCCTCGTCGTAGCGCGCCTCCTCGGCCCCCTCCCGCGCGAAGGCCCGGACGGTGCGGATGCCCGCGAGGGTCTCCTCGGCCACCTCGGTGGAGCGGGCGAGGGCGTCCTGGAACTCCCGCGAGATGCGCCGCAGCACCTGGCCGTAGACGCGGGCGCCGATCACCACCGCGGGCACGACGGCGAGCATGACCAGGGTCAGCTGCCAGGACGTCCACGCGAGGATCGCGATGGCGCCCACCGACATCAGCGCGTAGCGCAGCAGCATCGACAGGTTCACCGTCACGGTGTTCTGAAGCACCGTCGTGTCCGAGGCGAGCCGGTTGGTCAGCTCGCCGGTGCGGTGCTCGTCGAAGAAGCCGATCTCCTGGCGAACCAGGGACGAGTAGAGGTGCGAGCGCAGCCGGGCCACGACCCGCTCGCCGGCCACCGTGAAGAGGTAGGACCGCGCCGCCGTGAAGATCCCGCCGACGAGGAAGAGCACCACGAGGATGCCCGCGGCCTGATCCACCGCCGCGCGGCCCTCGCCGCCGAGCACCCCGTCGATGATCTGCTTGACGAGCAGCGGGTAGGCGAGGCTCAGGCCGGAGGTGACGAGCAAGGCGAAGGTCCCGGCCGCGAGGGTCGGGATCTCGGGCTTCGCCAGCGAGACGAGGCGGGTCAGACTGGCGCGGGGTTCCATCGGGGGAACGTCGGGCCGAAGCAGCCCCTGTCAAGCCATCCGATCGAGCAGGCGCTTGACAGGCCCGGGCTCCACGACCCAGGTTCCGGAACCCGGAGGTTCGCCGATGACCCGCTACGCCCTGCTCTGTCTGCTGCTGCTCACCGCCTGCCCCGCGGACGACGACGACGACTCCGCACCGGTCGAGGACGGGATCCCGGACTTCGTCTTCGGCCAGGCCCGCGTGCTCGATGCCGTCAGCGGCGCCCGGGTCGAGGGGCTCACCGTGACCTTCGACGAGGGCGAGGTCCCCACCGACGACGAGGGCCAGGCCCGCTTCGAGATGAGCTCCCAGACGGACTTCGAGGTCGAGATCGCCGGCCCCGACATCCAGACCACCTGGCTGGAGGGCAACTCCGGCATCCAGGACTTCACCTTCACGACCTTCGTCGGCGCGGTGGCCGTGCACGACGGCGTAGTCGCGCAGCTCGGCCTGCCGGCGCGGGACCCGAGCAAGGGCACCTTGGTGGTCGCCATGGACACGCCGGCGCTCCAGGCCGCCGAAGGCGCCTCCGCGGCGATCAACGTCGACTCCGACCCGGCCTTCGTCTTCGTCGACGGCGTGCCCACCCTCGGCGGCGAGCTCGTCTTCCAGGCCGCCGGCTTCGTGACCTTCGCGAACGTGGAGCCCGGGTCCGTGACCGTGACCGTCAGCGCGCCGCCGAACACCGCCTGCCTGAGCTTCCCCGGCCTGGCCGCCACGGCGGACTACACGAGCTACACGGTGCGGGCCGGCGCGGTGACCGTCGCCCAGTTCATCTGCTCGTGACGGCGCTCCGCTACCCCTCCGCCGAGCGCAACCGCGGCCCGATCCTGGAGGTCCTGCGCGAGTGGCTGCCCGAAGAGGCCGTCGTGCTCGAGGCCGGCTGCGGCTCCGGCCAGCACGCCCTGCACTTCGCCGAGGCCCTGCCGGGGATCACCTGGCTCCCCTGCGACCTCAGCGACGAGGCGGTCGCCAGCGCCACCGCCTGGCGGGAGCAGAGCGGCCTGCCCAACATCCTGCCCCCGCAGCGCCTGGACGCCGCATCCGAGCGCTGGCCGCTCGAGCAGGTCGACGTCATCTACTCGGCCAACGTCATCCACATCTCCCCCATCGAGGTCATGCACGGGATCGTGCGTGAGGCCGGCCGCCGGCTGAGCCCCGGGGGCCTGCTGATGCTCTACGGGCCCTACCTCGTCGACGGAAAAGCGACGACCGAGAGCAACGCCGCCTTCGACCGTTCGTTGCAGGGAAGGAACCCAAGCTGGGGGCTGCGCGACCTGGACGACCTCACGGCGCGCGCAGCGGACACCGGCTTGCTCCGGGAGGCCGTGATCGCCATGCCTGCAAACAACTTCCTGCTCGTCTTCCGCCGATCGCAGCTGTGAGCTGGCCCCTCAAGGTGGGGGCGGTGGTGCTGGGGGTCGGGGCCTTGCTGGGGGCGATCGTGCTGGGACTCATCGGGATTCGGAGGCTCTCCAGCGACGCCGAGGCGCTCGGCGACCAGGAGCTTCACAGCTACGCCACCTGGACGGCCTTCCTGGGCCGACACGTGCACCCCGACGGCGTGGACTACGACGGCCTGCTGGCGGACGAGGATCTCGCGCGCGTCGTCGCCAGCTTCGAGGCCTCGGGCCCTCGATCCCAGCCCGCGCTCTTTCCCACGAAGCAGCACGAGCTGGCCTACTACATCAACGCCTACAACGCGCTCACGCTCTTCGGCGTCGCGTCCCGCTGGCCCATCGACTCCGTGCAAGACGTGCGGGGCCGGATCGAGGTGACCCCCGGCTTCGGCTTCTTCTGGGGCCTGCGCTTCCGGCTCGATCGGCGCGGCACCAACCTCTACGACCTCGAGAACAAGGTCATCCGCCCCAAGTACGGCGACGCGCGCATCCACGCGGCGCTCAACTGCGCCTCGGAGTCCTGCCCCACCCTCCAGAGCACCGCCTTCCGGGCGGAGACCCTCGACGTGCAGCTGGATGACGCGGCCCGCGGCTTCGTCGGCAGCGACAAGCACGTGCGTTGGGACGCCGAAGCGAAGACCGTGCACCTCAGCTCGATCTTCACCTGGTTCCGCTCCGACTTCGAGCAGCACAGCCGCGCCCTGGGCAGCGACGCAGAGACCCTCGCCTGGATCGAGCGCTACACCCAAGCGGACGATCGCAGGGCCCTCGCAGCCCGGGCGCGCAGCGAAGGATGGGCCCTGAGCTACACCGACTACGACTGGAGCCTGAACCGCCGACCGTGACGGATCGTGGCCCGCGTGGAAGGATCTGCGCGGTGCGCATCCGCCTCACACTTCTTCTCTGCTTGATCCCTGCCCTCGCGGTGGCCCGCCCGGGTGCCCAGCGGGGCGACCGCGAGAAGCCGGTCGATCCCAACGCCGTCCCGGAGAGCCAGGACGGCGACGGCATCGAGATCCTCGACTCGCCCTTCGAGGACCTCGAGCTGCAGTGCATCGAGCAGGGCGACGGGCAGGCCTGCTTCGACGCAGCGACCGCGTGGCGCACGGGCGAGGGCATCGAGAAGCCCGACCGGATGCAGGCCGAGAACCTCTACCGCGCCGGCTGCTCCTTCAACCACGTCCCCGCCTGCATGGCCGCCGCGGACATGTACCTCAAGCTCGAAGCGGGCATGCAGCTGCTGATGCCCAAGGGCACGGTGTCCCTGGACATGGGCCAGGCGGCCTGGTTCCTGCGCTCCGCCTGCGAGCTGGGCGAGCTCTCGGCCTGCGGGCTCTGGGGGGACCTGCTGGTCGATCCGCGCAGCCTGCTGCCCAGCCCCGAAGCGGTGGCCCGCGGCGTCGAGACCGACCTGCTGCTCGCGCGCCAGGCCTACGCCGACGGCTGCAACCAGGGCTCCTTCGAGGCCACCCTGCCCCTGCCCGACGAGGGCCTGGTCGAGGCCGATCTCCGCTCCTGCGCGCGCCTGTCGACGCTCTACGCCCAGGGGATCGGGGTGCGGCGCGACCGCCGACGCCAGTCCTACTTCCTCAGCCGCGCCTGCAACATCGCCGGCGGGGAGCGCTACTGCGAAGAGGCCGAGGCCATGGAGCTGGAGCTCCAGGCCGAGCCCGAGGAGGTCAGCGAGCGCCCCGTCGCCGAGCCGAAGTACGACCCCGACGACACCCAGCGCTTCATCGAGGACGAGCGACGCATCAAGTCCACCGATCCGCTCGACCGCCCGCTGCGCGTCGAGTTCGAGCTGGGCGCCGGCGGACGCTGGACCTACGCCATGGCCACGCGCCCCGCGGTCGCCGGCATGACCCTGCGGCTCGGCTTGAACCTCTGGTACCACCTCTTCGGCGTGTCGATCGAGAGCGGCGTGATCACCGACGATCCCCTGCGCTCGGACATCCGCACCTACTCGCGCTTCGGCCAGACGGTGTCCTTCAAGTTCGCCATGCCGCTGCCCATCAAGTGGCCCATCGCCGCCAAGAGCTGGCTGGTCCTGGGCGTGGGGCCGACGCTGAACGCGCTGAAGCTGGAGCCCGCTCCCTTCCAGTTCAGCTGGGGCGCACGCGAGATGCTCCAGTTCGTGCTGAGCTCGGCCCAGGAGACGGGTCCCCGTCAGTGGGGCGCCATCCGCATCGAGCAGCAGCAGAGCTGGTGGGTGGGCTCCGGTGGCCCCGAGCACAGCACCCAGGTCGTGGCGCTGTTCGGCTTCACCACCGGCGGCTGGGGCCCCGAGTGGCGCAAGTTCGGCAAGAGGACCAGGTCCTCATACACCGGCACCGGGGTGAAGAAGATCCGGCCCGAGTGAGTCCAGGTCCGGGCAGCCGCAGAGCGCGAGCGCCAGGTCCAGCTCCTCGCGCACCATGCCCAAGGCCCGCTCGACGCCCGCCTGACCGCCGGCGGCAAGCCCCCAGAGGATCGGCCGCCCCAGCAGCACGGCCCCCGCGCCCAGCGCGAGCGCCTTGACGACGTCCGTCCCCCGGCGGATCCCGCCATCCACGAGCAGCTCCAAGCGGCCGTTCACCGCTTCGGCGATGGGCCCCAGCACCTCGGCCGTGGCCGGCGAGGTGTCCAGCTGCCGGCCCCCGTGGTTCGACACCACCACCCCGGCCAGGCCCGCGTCCACGGCCCGCAGCGCGTCGTCGGGCCGGACGACCCCCTTCAGCACGATGGGCAGCTCCGTCAGCGAGCGCAGCCAGGCGAGGTCATCCCAGCTGAGCGCCGGGTCGATGAGATCCTGGAAGTAACTGGCCAGACCCGAGTCGGGGCGGTCGGTCGGCAGCTCCTCGTAGCCCGAGGGCAGCAGGTTGCGCACGCCCAGGTGCGGGGGCAGCGCGAAGCGGTTGCGCACATCGCGCTCCCGGCGACCGAGCAGCGGGGCGTCCGCCGTGACGAAGAGGGCCTGCGCCCCGGCCGCCTCGACGCGGGCGATCAGCTCCTCCGTCGCCCCCCGGTCCCGGTACACGTAGAGCTGGAACCACAGCGGCGCCTGGGTCTGCGGCGCCACGTCCTCGATGGCCGTGTTGCTCAGGGACGACAGGATCATCGCCGTGCCCGTCGCCGAGGCCGCGCGCGCGGTGGCCAGCTCGCCGTCCGGGTGCACGAGGCAGTGAAAGGCCGTGGGCGCGATGACGACCGGGCTGGCGAGCTCCTGGCCCAGGACCGTCGTCGCGGTGGAGCGCCGGGACACGTCGACCAGCACGCGGTAGTGCAGCGAAATCTCGCTCCAGGCCTCGCAATTCCGCCGAAGCGTGACCTCATCGTGAGCGCCGGACCGGTAGTAGTCCCACGCGGGCGTGGGCGCGCGCGAAGCAGCGATCTGCTCCAGGTCGGCAAGGTTCAGGGCGTCGGCCAGCTCCATCGAGACTCCGGGTGGGGGCGCAGCTTACTCGGCTTTGAAACCCGAGCTGGGGCGGTGGAATTCCCGGGTGATCTCAGAACCTTGACGCCAACTCACAAGTTATCCACAACTGTCCACAAGCCCTTCGCACCGCGAACTGGCCTGTGGATAAGCGGAAGCGGGGCTTGGGGAAGGGGGAAGAGGTTCCGGACCGCGCTTCGCCCCGAAGGGAGTGAACTCAGAAATCGCGGCAAGTGCCTGAAATGCCTGGAGGTTCCTCGCAGCCTCGGCTTTCGGGCCAAGAGGGGGTTCTCACGGAGGGGGTCCCCACGTAGTTTCTTCCTGCGACGAGCTGATGCTCTTTGAAAGTTTGGGACACGTGACGGGGCTCCAGCGCCCTTCCAGTCGGGCAACCGGCAGGATGGG
>JAJDAI010000173.1 GCA_029261955.1 Deltaproteobacteria bacterium
GCGTCAGCGCGACGCCGTCCCAGTCCTCGCCGCTGCGCTGGGTGACCCAGGCGCCGTAGTCCATGGCGATGGAGCCGGTCGCGGGGTCGATGCGCGCGTCGTAGGTGGGGCTCCAGCTGACGCCGCGGGAGGTGTAGGTCAGGTGCAGGGTGAAGGCTCCGGAGGCCTTCACGTCGACGGCGACCGAGACCAGCAGGTCCTTCGTGCCGCCGCTGCGGTAGCGGTCAGCCTCGGCGCGCAGGGCCTGGACCTGGCGGGCGATGTCCCGGCGCGCGATGGCCACGCGGCGCTTCTCGGCCTGCGCGGATCGCCGGCGCTCGCTGAGCAGGTCGAGCGTGGACGCGATGCCCTTCGCCGGCTCGGGCACCTCGAGCAGGCGCTCCGAGGTCATCTGTGAGGACTTCGCGGTGATGGCGTCGAGGCTGCGCAGCTCCGCGTCGGCGACGGCGTCGGCGTCCTGCCAGCCGCGGTCGGCGTCGCTGAGCCCCTCGATCTGCGCCTCCAGCTTGCGCACGGTCTCGTTGACGACCTCGGGGTGGTGGCCGACGCGGGCATCCAGGGCGCCGAGCACGACCCGGGCCGCCCCGCCGCCGCGCGCCCGCAGGGAGCTCATGTCGACGTTGGCCGGCAGCCCGCGCACGACGACCTCGTGCTGGCCGCGGGGCAGGACCACGGTCGTGGAGCGCGTCACCCGCGCCCGATCCTGGAAGAGCACGACCTCGGACACATCCGAGCTGCCTTCGATGGCGTCGGCGAGGGCTGCGGTGGGCAGCAGGAGCAGGAGGAGCAGCAGGCGCATCAGTGGGTCCCCAGGGCGAGCCGCTCGGTGGAGCGACTACAGATCCAGACCGTCCAGGGTCGGGATCTTGGTCGTCTCGATGGGCGCGGGCCGATCAGCCCTGCGCCGACGGGCCTCGACGTGCTCGCGGACGAGCTTGAAGTCGGTGTCGGAGATGGGGCCGCGGGGCCCGCGCATGCCGGCCAGCTGCATGCCGTTCTTCAGGCCGAGCTTGTAGATCTGGCGGACGTCCTGCACGCGGACGTCGTCGCCGAGCGTGTAGCACTCGTTGCGATCCTCGAGCGCGAGCACGACGGCCTCGGCCATGGACGAGAAGGCGACCTTCGGCGGCGGCCCCAGGTTCACGCCCACCTGGACGGGGCCGGGCAGCTCGATCTCGCCGGCCAGCACGAAGAGCACGTCCGGCCGGGCGTCGCAGTCCTCGACCTCGAACTCCTGCGGCCGAGCGCAGTCGCAGAGCACGGCGCCGGACTTGAGCACGCCCGGGTCCACCGTGCCCCGCCAGCCGGGGGCCATGCCCGTGACCACGAGATCCGCCTCGGCGAGGTGGCTCGCGACGCGCGTGGCGACCTCGACCTGGCAGTGGGGGCTGGCCTCGGCGATGCGGGACAGCAGGTTCAGCAGCCGGTCCGGCGCGCGGTCCACGACGACCAGGCGCTTGAAGACGAGGGCCAGCAGCTCGGCGGCCACGGCGCCCTGGGCGTCCCCGGCCCCGACGATGAGCGCCGTGCCGTCGGCCCGACCGTCCTCGTCCTGCGGGATGTCCATCGCGAGGACCGCGTTCTTCGCGGCCCACATGTTCGCGGACACCAGGTAGCTCGCGCCGGAGGTGATGGGGATGTCGACCCGCGCCGCGACCTTGGGCGTCGCGTCGGTCATCTCCCGCGAGAAGGCGCCGACGCCGAGGATCTCGGCCCCCAGCGAGCTCGCCAGGCGGGCCGCTTCGCGCAGGCGTCGCTCGGCGTAGGCCGGCCCGCGCTCGGAGATCTGCTTCGCGGTGACGGGCAGGCCCAGGATCCAGCCCTCGGCCTCTTCGCCGGTGGGGCTGACGATGCCGCGCACGTGCGCGTGGGGCGTGATGGGCATGCGGCTGATGAGCCGCTCGGCAACCCCCTGCACCTCGGGCGGCATGGTCCGCAGCCAGCGCAGGCGCGGCGAACGGAACAGGTCCCGCCGCGCGGGCGGGTAGTAGAGGAAGGCGAACTTGTGGCGCCGCCGGAGCTCACCGCGCGGGTGGATGACGCGGGGCCGGGCGGACAGCTCGCGGGCGAGATCCAGGTAGTCCTGGTCGTCGATGTCGAGCGGCGGCTTCTGGAGGTGGGCGACCGCGAGGGCGTGCAGGATCTGGAGGTCCACCCGGCGCTCGCCGAAGACCTCGGGCGTGGTCGTGCAGAGCACCTCGACCCCGCGCTCGCGGAAGATCTCCAGCGCCTCGTCGTCGATGGTGTCGGTGATCACGACCTTGTGGGCCAGGTCCTTCGGCGCGTAGTGCATCAGCAGGCGCAGGTCGCCGACGACGACGTCCGCCTTGAGGAAGAACTGCTTGAGCTCGCGCTGCTGGATGCCCTCGGCCGCGCTCCCCCGGGGGAAGAAGGACACGTAGGGGCGGCGGGTCAGAAACGGCATCGCGACGCGCGCGTAGGCCTTGAGCGCGTCGCGGTTGGGCAGCAGCTTGGGCAGGCCGTAGTGCAGGACCGGGTCCGCGAAGGACATCGAGTCCGTGTACTCGCGCATGACCTCGACGAGGTCCCAGTTGGCGATGCCCGACAGGAACAGCACGTTGGCGCCGTCGAAGAGATCGGGGTTGTCCGCCGCGATCTCGCGGATCGCCCACCGATCGACGATGCGCTTGAGGGCGCGGCCACCGACCACCGGCGTGGTGCGCGCGGCGCGGGCGATGCGGAAGGTCTCCTTGTGGTGCCAGTTGCGCTTGCCCACGGTGAAGGAGATCGCCATGCCGCCCAGCGCGATGCAGTCCACCTGCCCGTCGTGCTCGCGCACCAGGCGCCGGGCCTCGTCGACGTCGCCGTCCGTGCCCACGCGGCGGATGTGGAACCGCTCCCCCCAGAGCGTCTCCTCGAACTGGTAGTCGAGCCTCTTGGGCCCCAACGAGATGGAGACGACCTTCTTCACGGGCGGGGAATCAATCCTGCTGGGGCAGCGAGATGTTCTCGAAGCAACCGGCGACGCCCAGGAGGATGACCTGGGCGGGGTTCGACAGGCTGGTCGTGCCGCCCTGGAGGATGGCCTCGAAGGTGCCGCTGACCGGGGTGTTGGGGGCGGGCGTGCCGTCCGTGAAGGTCAAGCTGCCCTGCACGTCGTCGTGGACCAGGACGGGCACGCCGAAGGCGCCCGCGGTGGCGGCCGGGCCGCCGGTGTGGTCGGTGCCCACGTTCACGTTGATCACCACCGGGCTGCCGGGCTCGGTGATGTCGTAGGGCCCGGGGCCGGCGAGGTTGGCGGCCGATCCGGCGATCTGGACCCAGAAGGACGCGGTGTCGAAGCCGTCGACGGCTCCGAGGCGGATGCGGAAGGCCTCCTTCGGCGGGGCCGTGTTGGCGAAGGACGAGCCCTCGATGTAGCCCTCGACCTCGGCCAGCTCGGTGCCGTCGCCGAGGATCACCTTGAAGCGGTTGCCCGTGCAGCCCCCGTCGAAGGTCGGGATCGCCGCGTCGATGAGGTCGTCGGTGACCGCGTCGTCGTCGTCCACGGCGTCGTCGTCGTCCGCGGTGGCGTCGTCGTCATCCGCCGCGTCGTCGTCGTCCGCCGGGGCGGAGTCGTCGTCGTCCGCACCCGAGTCGTCGTCGTCGCCGGAGGGGCAGGCGATCAGGGGGAGCAGGAGAAGCAGGAACCAGAATCGCCGCATCACGGTCACCTCAGAAGAGGGTGTAGATGAACGGCAAGACCGCCGCCTTCTCACCGACGAGGATGAGTACCACCAGCAGCAGCAGCACCACGATGATGGGGGTCATCCACCACGCTTTGCGCTCTCGGAGGAAGTACCAGAAGTCCTGGATGAGTTCGATGAACCACATGAGGACCGGATGTTAGCAGGGCCCGGGGCCGACCCGCGGGGTGCGAGTCGGCCCGAAGGGTGACCGAGCCTCAGCTGCGGGCCTTCTTCTTGATCCAGCGGATCGTGTCGACCACCACGAGCACGTGCATCAGCTCCAGGACGATGATCGCGACCGTGTCGCCCTTCATCTGCATGAGCGGGCCCGGGAACATCGCGACGAAGGCCACGCCGCAGATGCCGAGGAAGATGGGCCAGGCCTTCTCCGGCGCGAACTTGTCCAGGCCGACGAGGATCGCGCCGCCGATGAGGGCGGGGATCAGGCTCATGATGAAGGGCATGAAGGGGGGGATGGGGGCCAGCTCGGTCGCACCCGGCTGCATCATCATGTACTCGGCGCCCAGCGCGCCGCCGATGAAGTAGAGGACCACGTTGGCGAGGCCGGAGCCTGCGCCGCCGATGGCCGCGCCCGTGAAGATCTTCTTTGCGTCCATTTCTGCTCCGCCTGGAGGGTGACTTCGCGTCGGTCCTCCGACGGAGCCGGATGCTACGGGCGGCGGAGCGCAAGCGCGAGCGATGCCGTGTGCTTGCGCACACACACCCGCGGTCGCACAGTGCTCCCCCGCTGAACCCAGCCCCCCGGGAGCCCCCATGACCGCTCGCTTCGTGCTCGTGACCGCCCTGCTTCTCAGCTTCCTCGCCGCGCCCGCGTCCGCCGGTTCGATGATCAAGGAGATGACCAACGCCGCGAAGCTCGGGGAGGGCAGCGGCGTCTCGGACGACCAGGTCTCGTTCACGCTGCACTTCGGCACGGAGGAGCCGGTCGTCATCACGGGCGCCGACTTCGAGACCTTCAAGCTCATCGACGAGGACGGCACGCCCGAGACGCTGGAGCTCTACTCGGGCCAGGGCTCCGGGAAGCACAACATCCTGATCAACATCGAGGCCGCCCGGTACTACCGCCTGAACATCGCCAAGGACGGCGGCAAGTGGCACTACGACTTCC
>JAJDAI010000174.1 GCA_029261955.1 Deltaproteobacteria bacterium
CACGCCGACGAGCAGGCGCGCGAGCGCCTTGAGGAACGGGGCACACGGCCCCCTGATCGGCAGCGTGCCGACGATCTCGCGGATCACCTCGCGCCGCTTGATCGCGCCGGTCCCGTCGCCGGGGTGGCGCTCCTCGGCGGCCTCGACCGCACGGGCGATCGCCTCCCCGATGGT
The DNA here is from genome assembly GCA_029261955.1 of Deltaproteobacteria bacterium. GTDB lineage: Bacteria > Myxococcota_A > UBA796 > UBA9615 > UBA9615 > CALCXL01. The sequence goes on from JAJDAI010000174.1 coordinate 175, forward strand.
CTGCTGGTCCAGCAGGCGCACGCGAACGTTGGTGGTCTTGACCTTCGGCTTCTTCAGCTTCTTGGGCTTCTTCGGGGGCATGGCTCAGCTCCTTCGGCTCTTCATCAACACCGGCACCGCCACGGCGCCGGCTGCGACGACCAGGCCGCCGACAAGCAGCCAGCCCACGCCGTCCTTGCTCTTCTTCGGCTCCGGCAGCGTCGAGGGCTGCAGGGTCCGGCCCTGCTGGCTCGCCTCGATCCGCGCGGTCAGCTCGCGGTCGGCGAGCGCCGTCTCGGCCCGGAGGTTCGCGGCGTACTCGTTGGCCGCGACTGCCCAGGCGATGGCCGCGACACCGAGCACAAGACCGCCGACGACGAGCACGGGCGCGATGCCGACCTCGGCCGCGGCCGGCTGGGCGTCTGCGTAGACGCCCGCCGCGAGCTCGTAGTAGCGGGCCGACAACCGGCTGAAGCTGGCCATCGCCCGCTGGTCGTCGGCCGTCTTGATCTGCTTGGGCAGCAGCGGCTTCATGTGGTCGAGGTGCGCCCGCGCGGCCGCAAGCTCGGCGACCGTCGCCTGGACCTTCGGCGCGAAGGACTGCGGATCCCGTCGGATGGACGAGCCCCACCGCTCCAGCGCCGAGCGCTGGAGCTCGGTCCAGCCCGCGGACCAGTTCGCTTTGACCTCGGACCACGACATTGTCAGCGGCCTCCGTTGTCGTCGTCGCCGAGAATCGACAGCCAGCGCGCCGCCGCCGGGGGCAGGAACGACTGCGGGCCTGCTTGGGCCGGTTGGGCCTGGGGAGGTGCCGTCGCGACCTGCTGCTGAGGCTGCGCGTACTGCTGCTGGGGCGGCGCGTACTGCTGTTGGGGCTGCACGTACCGTTGCTGAGGCTGCACGTACTGCTGCTGAGGCTGCGCGTACTGCTGCTGGGGTGCGGGCAGCGCCCGCTGCGCCTGCGGGGCCGGCAGCGCCTGGGTGGTCGTCGGCTGCGCCGCAGCCTGCTGGGGCTGGGCCTGCTGCTTCGGCATGAAGGCGTTCATCGCCTGGCTGCTGACCCGGAAGATCTCGCTGGCCACGTCCTGCGGGCGGACCTTCCGGCCGAACTCGCCCTCCAGCCCTTCGGTCCGCAGCTCGGCGACGACGTACAGCCCCGGACGGAGCTCCATGTACGCGCCTCGGTAGCCGTCCTTGGCCTGGATCCTGATGTTCTCGCCCAGCGGCACGGCCTCGCTCCACCGCCGCTTGCGGTGCTGCTTATCCCTCTGCTGTGCGCGCTTCTGCGGCCGACGCCGCTTGTTCCGACGTCGTCGCCGACGCCGTGCGCCGAAGTCATCGTCGAGCTCATCGCCGAAGTTTCGTCGCCGTCGCCGGTACTGCTTCATGGAAGTCGCCTTCTTCAGCCTCATGGCTGCTCCTCTCCCGCCACCAGGGGCAGGGCTTCGCCGGAAACCAGCTCGGGGAAGTCGCCGCGGTCGCGGACCGGCGGCTTGCGCTCGTACATGCCGAGGCGCGCGCTCGGGTCGTCGCGGAACCACCGTCGGCCGACGCGGTAGCGGACGATGCAGTGGTACAGCCCGATCTCGTCGGGTCGGGCGCGGGTCCGCAGCATCACCTCGGCCTCGATGGAGTCGAGGCGTCGCCGCTTCGCCAGTCGGTAGCCGGGATCCTTCGGGCCCAGCGCCTGCGAACCGCGAGCGAGCAGCTCGCCGGCGCGGGCCGCAGCCAGGCCGTCGCAGTCCTCATGCCCCTGCGCGAGCAGGTTGATGTAGTCGCACCAGGTCTCATCGACCTCGCGGCGGTAGACCACGCCGGAGTCGTACAGCCCCGGAAGCTCGGGCCGAGCGCGCAAGATCCGGGCGTTCTCCTGGGCCAGCCAGTTGAGCAGCCGAAGGGCTCCGCGCTCATCGAAGGCCAGCTTCACGGCGATCTTCATCGCGCCTCCCTCCTGCGAGTCAGGGCGCTCACGCGCCGGTGTCTGCTGCCTTGAACAGCCCGTTGCTGGCGAGCAGCACGACCGCTGTGGAGTCGGGCTTCGTCCCGCCGCCCAGCTTCTTGCTGGCGCGGATCCGCGGCCCGAGCACCTTGAGCTCGGTGACCTCGGGCAAGCCGCCATCGGCGGTCAGCTGGGTGGCCTTGGCGACCTCGGCCCAGCTGGCGCCGCCGTCGAAGGACGTCTCGATCACCACGTCGGTCGTCGGGCTCGTCGCGCCGTTGGCCTGGGTGGCGTTGATGAAGACGTGCCACTTCTGGTCCGCGTCGCTGACGTCGTCGATGTCCGAAGGGATGACGGTGAACACGTTGCCGACCAGATCGCCGTTGTTGGGCGTCGGGTCGTCGAGGATCTTGACGGTGTGTCGCAGGTAGCTCATGGCGGGCTCCTCAGAAGCTCAAGTGGAAGACAGCGCGCCAGGGGACGCCGGCGGGTACGAGGACAAGGGCTCGGCCCGCTGCGCCGAGGGGCACTCCGCGAGAGCCCTGCGTGTCTCCCGCCGCGATGGCACCTCGGACTCCGAAGCCGTCCTCGAGGGCGATGCGCGCTGTCGGCAGCGAACCGGGGTCCGCGAGGTGGAGGCCGAGGGTCTCGGCGTAGGCCGGGATCTCGATCTCCTGGAAGGTGCCGTCGCCCGTGCCGCTCAGCTGGCGCAGGTTCCGACTGATCAAGAAGCCGTCCGAGACCGCCAATGCGACGGCGTTCTCGACCGTGCTCGTGTTGCGGACCTTGACCACCAGGGTCCGCGCGAACACTCCGAGGCGCGTGCCGCGGGAGACCGAGACGACCGCGTCCTTCGGCCGGGAGGTCCCGGCGCTCCAGCCGACGGTCGCCTCGAACGGGGCATCGCCCCAGAGCTCGACGATCCGGTGCGCCGGTCGCCCGGCCTCCGCGGCCAGGAGTTCGACGTCCAGGCCGGCCGGAGCGGAGGCAGGAGGCAACCTCTCCCTGGCGAAGCGCAGGCTTAGCTCGCAGGGATTGGCCACTACTCCCGCCTCCTTCCCGGATCAGCGTCTCAGCAGGCCATGACGGGCTTGAGGCCCACCACGGTCGCCTGGAGGGTCCCGGCGCCGGCGAGGGTGCCGGTCACGTTGATGTCGAGGCCGGCGAGCAGCTCGTGGCCCGCGACCAGCTTCCGCAGGAAGCCCGTCGAGGCGAAAACGGTCACGGGGACTCCGGCGGCGGACTGGAAGACCAGCTTGTCGCCGAAGAAGATCGTGTTCACCAGGGAGCCGGCGGCGGAGCCCTCGAAGGTGACGTCCTCCGCCTTGAACTTGTGCTGCAGGCGGATCTGGATGGAGGCCTGGCCGGCGCCGGCCAGCGTGTCGGAGCCGGACACGACGGTCTTGCCCCACTTCACGGCCGAGCTCCGCTTCCGGGGCCGGGACGGCTTGCGCCGACGGCTGGGCGGCTTGCGCCGGCGGCTGGTCGGCTTGCGCCGACGGCGGCTGGTGCGGCGGCGGGGACCGCGGGAACGGCGACGTCGGCGGCGCCTCCGGCGGCGGGCGCCGAAGTCGTCCTCGTCGTCGCCCTCGAAGTCATCGTCGCCCTCGAAGTCGTCGTCGCCCTCGAAGTCGTCGTCGTCATCGCCGAAGTCGTCGTCGTCATCGCCGAAGTCGTCGTCGCCCTCGAAGTCATCGTCGTCGTCGCCGAAGTCATCGTCGCCCTCGAAGTCGTCGTCGTCGCCGAAGTCCGCGGCGTCGTCGCCGAAGCCGCGGCGCCGAAGCGTGTCGGTGTCCACGACGACCTCTCCGGTGCGTCGGTGGCGAAAGACCCGGCCGTAGCCCAGGGGAACCAGTGCGGTGTTGCTCATCTGCTCTCTCTCGGTGCCTGCTGCGGGTCTGGGGATCAGGAAGTGCGCGCGCGGACGAACCGCCCGTCGCGGCTGGGGGTGCGGGAAGGCGCGGTGGGCTCGGGGGTGAGCGTCACCTCGCGGACGGGGCCGGCCAGGTTGGCGACGACCTCCGGGGGAGCGGGCATGACGCCCGTGGGGACGACGCCGTAGACGTCGCCCTGGATCCCGTGCGGGACCGGGGGGAGCGCGTGCTGGACGGTCGGCTGCGCGGGCAGCTCGCCCTGCATCCCGGTCGGGGCTGCGGGGGCCGAGCCGCTCTTGTCCTTGAGCTTCTGGCCGGCCTTCACGGCGACCGAGGCGAGCCACGAGCCCATCAGGCCGTTGCCGATGGCGAGGCTGTGCCCGCCGCCCTTGCCGCTCATCGACTCGTAGAGCCCGAAGCCCTGTGCCGCGATGCCGATGGGGCCGCGCAGATCGACGCCGCCGATCTTGAGCTTGTCGCCGCCGAAGTAGCCCTCCGCCATCGAGGCCAGGAACAACGTCCCCTGCGTCTCGGCGGTGTGCACGACCTTGGCGCCGGTCTCGGCGACCGCGGCCTTGGTCTTGTCGGCGCGTCGGGTGAGGCTCGAGATGCGATCGACCGCCTGCCCGAGGGCGCCCTTGGTCTGCCTCTCGGGGACCTTGTCGGCGCCCTTCTTCATCGCGGTCTGGAGTGCGGATCCGGCCATCGGGGAAGCTCCTGAAGTTCGTGTCGGTGGGGCGGTCGGGCCGCTCCGTCGCCAAAGAACGTAGAGGCAGACATGGGGCTGCATCCAGCGTTTGCGCTGCCCACAGAGGGCGGGCAGGAGCCCCCGGAGCGCCTCGCCGGGCGTGGTCAACGAGAGCCGTCGCGGCTTCGCGCTGCGGGCAGCGAAACCGAGCCTGGAGGGCTCT
>JAJDAI010000175.1 GCA_029261955.1 Deltaproteobacteria bacterium
ACGGCGCCTCCGCCCGCGCCTGCAACATCCTGGCGAACGCCTACTACGGCCTGGGGGACCTCGACTCCGCGGAGCGCTGGTACCAGGCCGCCATCGACGCGGACCCGGCCGACGCGCTCGCGCACGTGGGCCTGGGCAACCTGCACAAGCAGCGCAGCAACAACGGCCGCGCCATCGATGCCTTCGCGCGGGCCTGCGAGCTCGACCCGGACCTCTGGCAGGCGCACTACAACCTGGGCGGGGCGCTCTACGCCGAGGCGCGCGAGCGCGACTTCAAGGCGTCCGACGACCTCATGGAGCGCGCCATCTACCACCTGGTGACGGCGCTCAGGTTGCGGCCCTTCGAGTCCTTCGTCGGCAACATCTACAAGGACCTGGGCGAGCTGTTCCTGCACACGCGGCAGTACAAGCACGCGCGCCGCTTCTTCACGCGCCTCATCCAGCACCCCGAGTACGGCGCCATCGCGCACTACTACCTGGGGCTGACCCACTTCTCGATGGGCCGCTACAACAACGCGATCCACCACTACCGCGAGTTCCTCAAGGCCGAGCCCGAGTCGGCCCTCGCCTGGTCGAAGATCGGCCTGGCGCACCTGGAGCTGGGCGAGTGGGACAAGGCGCGCGAGGCCTGCGAGCACGCCCTGGTGCTCGAGCCGCAGAACATGCTGGCCCGCTTCTCGCTGGGCTGCATCGACCTGGATCAGCGCCTCTTCACGCCGTCCGAGGAGCGCTTCGAGGCAATCCTCGCGGACGTGCCCGACTACTTCCCGGCCTACGTGGAGCTGGTCAAGGCGCACTACCTGCGCGGCGACTTCGGCTGGCTCTTCACGGAGCTGCGGGACGAGGTCGCCAGCTTCGAGCGGGACGAGTCCTTCGACGGCGGCCGCCAGTACTACAAGGGCTCCCGCGGCCGCAGCCGCCGCCGCGTCGACGTGCTGCTCTCCCAGATCCAGGAGATGGGCATCGACGCCTTCCCCTCCCTGGCCGAGATCGTGGAAGAGGTCCAGACCGACTCGTTGCGCTTCCAGATCTGGGAGCAGCTCTACGACATGAGCCGCAAGAACCGCGTGGACCAGGTGCTCTCGCACCTGGAGTCCCCCGGCCAGCACTTCGGCCGCCGGCTGGGGCGCACGGTCCTGCTGCTCTCGCAGTACCTGCCCGAAGACGCGATCACCGACGGCTTCCACATCGACGAGGACGCGCTCAAGCGCCGCGCCCAGAGCAACAAGCCGGCGGGCGACGACCTGACGGCCTACCTCGCCGCGCTCGAGGACGCCGGCGCCGAGCTGCAGGAGTACCAGGCCTACCTGCTGCTCGCGCTCGCGGTGAAGGGCACGCCCTCGGCCGAGGACTTCCTCACCGATCACTTCGACAGCGACGACGAGGAGCTCGCCGCCGCCTCGGGCCTGGCGCTGCTCTTCTACGGGAGCGAGCGCGCCATCCGGCGCCTGCGCGAGCGCGCCGACGAGCTGCCCGAGCCGCAGGCCGACCGCTTGCGCGACCTCATCGAGCTCGGCGTGAGCCGCAGCGAGCAGCAGGAGAAGGTGATCGACCTCAGCGGCGCCCGCAGCAAGGAGCGGCCCCGGCGCCTGCGAAACGGCACGCCGAAGGAGTGCTGCACCGTCTGCGGCCGCGACAAGGGCGACGTCGACCGCCTGATGAGCGGCAACCGCGTCTACGTCTGCAACCTCTGCGTGTCCTGGATCCACCAGCACCGGCAGGACCAGGCGGTGCCCGACCGCGAGGACCACGTCTGCAGCTTCTGCAACAACTCGGTCTTCGAGGTCGAGGGCATGTACTCGGCGCGGGACCTGCTGATCTGCAACCGCTGCCTGGACACCTGCGTCAGCCTGCTCGCACGCGAAGAGGTGGAGCGCTTCCTGCGCGGCTTCACCTGAGCAGCGTGTCCGGGATCGCGATGGCCCCGGGCGCGGCGGGCCTCGGCTCGGAGTCCGCAGCGGCGTTGGGCAGGAAGGCGCGGGCGCGGCCTACCTCGTAGCCCCCCAGGAAAAAGCGGACGAGCACGTCCACGCCCTCGGACAGCGGATCGGTCGCGACGGCCGAGAACGCCAGCTCCGAGCGCTCCCCGTCCGCCGCGATCGCCAGGGTGCCCGTCTGCGCCGCCCCCTCCAGCGGGAACGCCTCCTCGAGCCAGAACTCGTACTGCACCTCCCCTGCCCCCTCGAAGCGCGGGGCCTCGTCGGGCGCGCCGGGCACGGGACCGGAGGCGGAGCTCGCGGTGAGACGCACCTCGAAGCGCTGCCCGGGCTGGACCTGCGTGGGCACAGACAGGTGCACGCGGCGCACGAGCCAGGCCTGAGCCCCCTCGCGGGGCGGCGCCTCCGCCGGCGTGCCGGTCGGCCGGGGCGGCTCGTCCTGAACCGCCGCCTGGGGCTTCAGCAGCTTGATCGTCTGGAGCTCGTCCTCGCCCGGAGGCAGGCAGGCCTGCGCGGCCTCGCAGCCCAGGTCGCGGGCCACCTCGGCGAGGGCCTCGGCCTCGGCGGGCAACACCAGTCGGCTCATGCGGGCGAAGGTCGACTCGACGCCCATCGAAGGCGGCACCGGCAGGCCGGCCCGCGACGCGAGCAGGGCGAGGCGCCCCGGGCTGCCGAAGGAGGCGGCGAGGATCCAGATGAGGCGGTGGCGGGTGGCGAGGTCCATCAGGGGGCCTCCAGTCCGGGGTGCTGCACCCGGGGCAGGTAGGTGGCGTGGTCGAATTCGGGGCTGTTGGTGGGGTCGTGGCAGCGGCGGCAGGTCGCCTCGTCGACCGGAAGGCCCGGCGAGGGCTTCGCACCCAGCCTGCCCGCCTGCTTCACGTGCAGCAGCATGGGTCCATGGCAGGCCTCGCACTGCACGTTGAGCAGCCCGGTCTCGACCGCCGGATCCGCGAACCCGCCGGGCTCGGCGAAGCCGGTGGTGTGGCAAGCGAGGCACTCGGGGTTGCGGTCCTCACCTCGCTCGACGAGCGAGGCCCATGCCTTGCTGTGGGGCGTGGTCGCCCAGTGCCCGATGAAGCGGTCGTGGCAGCCACCCAGGCAGGAGTCCATGCCGCCGTAGCGGTCGGCCGCGGGCGCGGGCGGCGCCTTGGCCAGCTGCGAGGCGATGGCGGCCAGGTGCCCCGCGCTGTACTCGTCGAGCGCGCGCGCGACCGCCGCGTCCTCCTCCAGCTCGGCGCGGATCGAGAGGCGGGTGAGCGCCCCGGCGTGGCCCAGGGCGCGCGCGCCAGCCGCGAGCTCGATCTGCCGGCGCCAGGACGCCTTCAGGCGCGCCAGCCCGCCCCGCACCTGGTCGGGATCGCTGCGCGGGTCCACGAGGCGTTCGCCCGCCGGCCCCTTCCGCACCCGCCGGGGATCCCCGCCCGCCGCCACCGCCGCCTCGAGGGTGCGCAGCAGCTGACGCTCGTGCACGTAGCGCTCCTCGAGCCCCGCCACGCGCTCCAGGGGCCCGACCGCCGGGGCGGCCTCCTCCAGGCGCGCGCCCGGCTTGCCCGCGAGCAGCAGATCCAGCCGCTGGTAGGTGCGCCCGGCCGGCCGGGAGCGGACGACGAGGCGACCGTCCACCCAGTAGCTCGCCCGCTCGTCACCCGGCACCGGAGGCACGATCAGCACGTCGACCGGGGGCTTCTCGGCCAGCAGCCGGTTCACGTCGCGCAGGCTTCCGTCCGTGAACGCGACCACGAGATCGACCGGCCCCGACATGGCCTCCACCTCCGCGTGCACGCGCACAGCCGCCGCGGCTCCATCCTCGAGCGGGATCGCCTCCAGCGCGCCCTGGGACACGGGGGGCCGGATGAGCCCCAGCAGCAGGATCCGGCGCCCGCCCCGCTCGACGAGCAGGTGGTCCAGCAGGCCACGAGGGGGGTCGAGCAGGTTGGTGGCGACGATCGGCATCCGCCCGGCCAGGGCCTTCAGCTCGGGCACCGGCACGGCGGCGAGGTCCGCCTGCCCGGGGAAGAAGGCGTCCGGCTCGCTGTGCGCGAGCAGCTCGAGGACCTGCCGGCCGCGGGCCCGGTCCTCCCCGGTCACATTCTCGATCCCCAGGGTCCGGCGGGAGAGGGAGTTCGGGCCCTCGACGATGAGGGCGTCGGGCAGCACGTCGCGGAGCTGGCGCGAGAAGGTCGCCCGCCTCGCCAACCCGCCCG
>JAJDAI010000176.1 GCA_029261955.1 Deltaproteobacteria bacterium
ACGTGCTCTGGACGGAGTCCATGCGCTCCGCCTACGTCACCTCCCCCGTGGACGCCCGCGCGCGGCTGGTCGACGGCGACGTCACCTGGCACCAGTGGGAGGCGATGCTCGGGGCCCCCGCGCGGCAGGTGGTCCTCGACCGCTCGTCGGGTACTCTCTACGGCTTGAACCGCTGTGGTGTCTTCGAGGTGCGCATCCCCACCACCTTCCCGTGGTCCAGCCCCGGCGACATCGAAGCGGCGAGCAGCAACCCCGCCGCGACGGAGCCGCCCTGAGTTCCCTGGAAGTCCTCTTCGCGCACGCCTACCTCGTCGAGCACGATCGGCGGCGCGTGGGCCACATGCACCCGCTGCCGCCCCTTCAGCCGGCCGAGCTGGCCGCCTGGCTGCAGAGCGAGGCGGGGGCCGAGGTCGCGCTCTGGGACTCGACCTTCCGGGACGACCTCGCGGCCTTCGAGGTGGTCTGCTCGCGCGAGCGCCCGCGGATCATCTGGATCTACACGCACCCGACCACACGCCCCGCGGCGATGGGCCTGATGGCCCGCGCCCGGCGCTCGGGCTCGGTCGTCGTCGCCGGCGGCCCCGATGCGGGCCTGAGGCCCGGTGAGTACCTGCACGGAGGAGCCGACGCGGTCCTGCCCGGCGAGGGCGAGGACGCGATGCTCCAGCTCCTGCTGGCCCTGCGCGCGAACCACCACCGGGCCAACCCCGAGCTGCTCGACCGCGTGCCGGGCCTGCTCTACCTCGACGATCAGGGGCAGCTGCGCCGCTCGGCCGGCAAGCCCCGCATCGTCGAGCTGGAGCGCATCCCCGCCCCGCTGCGCGAGCCCGACGCCACCCGCATCCACCTGGAGCGCTGGCGCGACCACCGCAAGTACCGGCCGCTGGCCCTCAGCTCGGCTCGCGGCTGCCCGGTGCCCTGCGGTTTCTGCAGCCGCTCGGTCTTCGGGCGCCCCTACCGACGGCGCGCCCCGAAGGCGGTGGCGGAGGAGATGCGGCGGCTCGTCGACACCTTCGACGTCGACCGCCTCGTCTTCACGGACGAGACCTTCCTGTTCGACGCGCACTGGCTCAAGGAGTTCGCGCAGGAGCTGAAGGGCGGCCCGGGGGTCCCCTTCGAAGGCACCGCGCAGCCTGCGCTGCTGACCGAGTCGGCGCTGGCTCCCCTGGTCGAGGTGGGGCTCGCGAGGCTCGACCTGGACGCCGCGTCCGGCTCCGCGCGCCTGCTGGACCAGCTCGACTGGGCCTACCGACCGGCGGACGTGTACCGCGCGGTCCGGTCCATCCAGGAGGCGGGCATCACGCTGGGCCTCCAGGTGGTGGCTGGCCTGCCCGGTGAGACGCGGCGGGACCTCGACGCGACGATGGAGATGGTGCGCATCTGCCGCCCCGACGGCGTCGAGGTGACGCGGGTGGACCCCGGCTCCCCGGCCCTGTTCCGAAAGGACTGGGAGCGGGTGGTCGGCGGCCCGGTGACCGAGCGCGCCGGCAAGCGGCTGCCCGCGCCGGTGCTGGACGCAGCGGTGGCCTGGATGAACTCGGTGCACAGCTCGACGTCCGGGGAGTCGGGCGAGGGGACGCGCTCCCTGCTCGATCGCTTCAAGCGGCCCGTGCTGCGGGCCGCCGTTCGGGTCCTGCCCGGGCGGTCGTCCTAGAACCGGGTCAGCGAAGCGCCCACACCGCCTGCTCGCAGCGCCCCAGGGGAGGGCCGAGCATCGAGCGGATCGGGCTCCGCGGGGGCCCGAAGCGCGCCACTTCACGCCAGCGGGGTCCGGGCACTGCGCCCGTGCTGACCGCGAGGACCGGCCGCCCTTGCCGCTGCGGCACCGCGCCCCGCGCCCAGGCGCCGCCGGATTGCACGGCCCGGCGGTCGTGCTGCGCCCCGGCCCGAAACGCGAGGATGGGCTGGTCCACGAAGAGCACGATGGAGTCGGGCTGCTCCTCCACCCAGGCGCGCGCGGTGTCGGTGACGGCGTAGAGGCAGGCGATGGAGCGCTTGCGCACCGACGCGTCGCGCACCCCGTTGGCGACCTGGCCGAAGACCAGCAGGGCGCAGAGCACGGCGACCGGGCGGGGCGCACCTGCGAAGCCCAGCCCGATCAGGCCGGCGATGGGGATCCAGGTGGCGACCAGATAGCGGCCCAGCAGGTGGTCGGGGATCTGCGGGTAGGCGGCGAGCAGCACGACGTTCCCCACCAGCCAGATCCCGAACAGCACCGACGGCCTCCGCCAGCGTGGCGCCACGAGCAGCAGCGCCGCCGCCGCGAAGGGGGTCGCCGCGAAGACCAGCCCGTGCGGGATCGCCTGCGGCGCGCCCGAGAAGGGCCAGAACTGAGGGCCTGGCCCCAGCGCCATCGTCTTGAAGGAGGTCGCGTTGAAGGCCCGCCAGGCGAACCACTCGCGCTCCCCGCCGAAGTCCACCATCGGCGGCAGGGGCGAGCGCCCAAGCGCGCCCCAGGGCACCGCCGCCGCGACCAGCAGACCCAGGACGGGCAGGGCCGAGCGCAGCCGAGCCCGCTCGAGCAGCAGCCCGTGCACCAACACCAGCGGGGCGACGATCTTCGCGGAGGCCTTGAAGCGGTAGCCCACCAGGGCAACCACCAGCAGCACGAACAGCCACCGCCGCCGCCCGTCCGCCACGAAGGCCAGCCAGGCTGCCACGGCGCCGACCACGCAGATCTGGGCCGCGACCTCCGAGTCGCTCAGCCAGAGCAAGGAGCCGAAGAGGGCGTCGCTGGAGCCCAGCAGCAGCGCCGCCACCACGCCCGCGGATGGGCTCTCCGAGGTGCGCGCCACCAGCGCGGCGACCGCCGCCACGAGCGCCCCGCCCAGCGCGGCCTTCGCGACGAACCACAGGGCGACCCGCTCACCGAAGACGGCATCGCCGAGCTTGAAGGCCGCCATCACCCCGGGGCGGTCCAGGAAGCCCCAGTCGGGCGGGAAGGGGCGGAGGAGCGCCCCGAGCACCGAGCCCCAGGCCAGCTCCCGCGAGGGGTTCAGCCAGCGGCTGTAGTCGTCGTCGTAGAAGGCCTGGTCCACCAGCCAGAGCACCAGCCAGGCGGTCGCGAGCAGCCAGATCAGACTCAGGGCGCGGCGGGACACCCCGGGATGCTCGTCGGGCAGCCGCACGAAGGCAAGAGTGGCTGGGGCTCAGTTCCCCAGGGGGACCTTGTTGAAGGGCGTGGTCTTCATCGCGCCCCACGACACCAGCCGGCCGCCGCTGGACTCGGCGAAGGCCCCGGCCTCGCGCGCGGAGCGGAAGCTGACGGCGGGCTCGCCCATGATGCCGGCGCGCTGGACGCCGACCACGTAGCTCGCTTCGCCGGCGTCGATCCAGGGCTTCGCGTCCGCGGCGGTGCTCTTGAGGTCGAAGCCTTCGCCCACGTCCTCGACGTAGATCCGGGCCGGCTCGCCGAGGGGGTTGGGCGCCTGCACGTAGGCGCGCAGGTCCCCGAGGGAGCACGTGAACTTGTGGGTGCCGTCGCGGAACACCACCTGCCCGCGCGGGGCCGGCTGCTCGTCCACGATCATGCCGCAGACCGCGCACTCGTCGCCGTGTGCGGCATGAGCCGTCAGGTCGGCGTCGGCGGTCTTCGAGGCGCCTCCGCAGCCCAACAGGAACACGAACAGAAGCAGGTACCTCACGCCGTCACCGCCCTTCGTCTCGTCAACAACAACGCCCCGATGGCGAGGGGGACCACAATCCAGCCAAACCAGAGCGCAGCCTGCACCAGGCTCCCGGGCAGGGACAGCAGGATGCCCGCCTCCTCGAGCGCCGCGGTGCCGCTGAGCTGCACCAGCAGCGTCGTGCGGTAGAGCCCCGCGGGGTTCGCGGCCACGAGCCAGGTCACGACGTCGTTGGAGATCGCGCCGCCGGTGGCGACCAGCGCCCCGAGCAGGCCCAGGTCGTAGAAGAAGACGAGGATGAACCACAGCGCCACGGCCATCGAGGCCGCCGTCGCGTGCCGTCGGGCCACCGTGGACAGCAGCATGCCGAGCGACAGGAAGACCGCCCCCAGCAGCATCGTCGGCAACAGCAGCTCGACCAGGACCTGCCGTTGCCCGCCCTGCACGAGCAGAGCCGCGGAGCCCAGGCCCAGGCCGATGGAGCCGGACAGCGCGATCGCCCGCCCGACGAACTTCGCCAGCAGGACCTCGCCGCGCCCCACCGGCAGGGACAGGAGCAGACCGAGGGTGTGCCGCTCGCGCTCGCCCACCACGGCGTCGTGCCCCAGGACCAGGGCCACCAGGGGGACGAGGAAGGCGCAGAGCGTCACCAGGGACGGCGCGGTCACCGCAGCTGCGGAGTCCTCCGCCGCGCGCCCGTACAGGCCGATGCCCGAGGCCAGCAGGACGAACAGCCCCGTCACCACCAGGACCCAGCGATCCCGGACCCGCTCCGTCAGCTCGTGCACGACCAGCGCGCCGGCCACCCGCATGCTCATGGCGCCTCCAGCAGGCGCTCGTAGACGGCGTCGAGCCCGGGCTCTTCGACCCGAAGCTGGGACACTTCGGCGTCCTGGCTTTCGACCGTGCGGAACATCTGGAAGAGGGCGGAGGGGGGAATGGACAAGCCGACCTCACGCTCCCCGAGGTCGACGGGGACCATCAGGTCCTCGCTCAGCGAGCCCGCGAGGCCCTCCATGCGGGAAGGATCCTGAAGCTCCACCCGGACGCGCACGGCGAGCCCGGCCAGCCGCCGCAGCATGTCGGGCGTGCCCGAGGCCTTGACCTTGCCGGCGGAGAGGATGTGCACGCAGTCGGCGCGTCGCTCGATGAGGGTCAGGTCGTGGCTCGACATCAGGACGCGGCGTCCGGCGTCCTTGTACTCCTTGAGCACGTCCCAGAGCAGCGACAGCCCCTGCTGGTCGAGCCCGCCGGTCGGCTCGTCGAGCACGAGCAGGTCCGGTTCGGAGAGGATCGCGACGCCCAGGCCCAGGCGCTGGCGCATGCCGCGGCTGTAGCCCCGGACAGCCCGCGAACGGGCGTCGGACAGCCCCACGCGCTCCAGCACGTCGTCGACCTTCGAGCGCTTCACGCCGCGCGCCATGGCGAAGAAGCGCATGACCTGGCGGCCGGTGAGGTTCTCGGCGAAGGCGACCGCCTCGGGCAGGTAGCCCAGGTCTTCGCGGAAGTGCCGGTGGGCTCGGGTGCCGGCCTCCAGCAGGTCGACGCCGTCCACGAAGAGGTGCCCTGCGTCGGGCTCCACGAGGCCCAGCAGGACCGACATCAGGGTGGATTTGCCGGCGCCGTTCGGACCTGCGAGCACGGCGACTTCGCCGGCCTGCAGGTCCAGGTCTACACCTGATAGCGCAGTGACCTTTCCAAACTGCACCACGATCCCGGAGAGGCTGACGTTCAAGGAGATCCATCCGGGGTCATCAGGGGGTGCCGGTCGATGACCGTGGGCACGAGCAGCTGCGGCATGCGCGCCTGGAGGCGGGTGATCAACTCGAGGGTGGGGCTGTGCAGCAACAACACCGCTGCAGGGTACTCGTAGGTCAGACGACTCAGCAGGGAGTCGACGCGGTAGGGCCGATCACCCACCCCGTCGCCGTCCTGGTCCCAGCCCAGGTGGTCGCTCCAGTAGTTGCCGCCCTCCTCGTCGCCCCACTCCTGGCTGTCGCGCGCGACGTAGAAGACCTGCTGCTGGTTCCCGATGAAGCTGTTGCCCTTGATGATGTTGCGCTCGGTCCCCGCCCAGACGCGCGCGCCGATGACGTTGTGCGCGATGCGGTTGTTCACGATCTCGTCGTCGAGGCTGCTGAAGAAGAAGAGCCCCTCGCCGTTGCGCTCCACGGTGTTGCCCGCGACGCGCGTGTACTGCACGTCCCGGAACAGGATCCCGTGGCTCTCGTTGTCGCTCGAGATGTTGTCTTCGATGATCAGCCGCATGCTCTGCATCAGCGCGATGCCCGAGGTGTTCCGGCGCGTGATGTTGGCTTTGACGGTGTTGTCGAAGCTGTACATGTAGTGGATGCCGTAGCGCAGATCCTCGAGCACGTTGGCCTCGATGAGGCTGTTGTGCGTGGCGGAGACGTAGACCCCGTCGCGTGCGCGGCGCACGGTGTTCCCGCGCACCACCAGCTCGCGGCCGTCGAAGAGGTGCACCCCATTGCCGCGGTTGCTGGGCGAGACGATGTCCACCCGGCCCGCGATGTCGTTGTCCAGGATCTGGACCCCGCGACCTTCGTGCACCCACACCCCGAAGAGGCAGTCGCGCAGCAGCGAGTCGCGGACCACGACGCCCTCGGCGCCGGTCGCGATGTAGACGCAGGCGTCGGGGCCGCCGCGGTCGTTGCCGGAGTTGGTGATCTGCAGGCCGTCCACCACGGCGCCCGCGGCCTCGATGCGCAGGACCGTGCCCTCGCCGCCGCCGTCCAGCACGCCGCCGCGCGAGCTCAGCGTGATCGCCTTGTTCACCACCGCGGGGCCGGCCCAGACCCCTTCGGGCAGGACGACCGTGTCGCCCACCTCGGCCGAGTCGATGGCCGCCTGCACGTCGTCCGTGACGAGCACCTCGGCCGCCTGCGCCCCCGAGCACAGCCCGAGCGCCAGCAGGGCCACGCCGCCGGCGGAGACCGAGGGAGCCTTGGCGGCCTTCAGGTTCTTCCGGCGGATCTGCACGAGCGGCGGGCAGACCTCGTCGTCGTGGTAGTTCGCCTCGCACTCCCAGCAGTTCAGGCACTCGCGCGCGTCGATGCTGCCGTCCTTGCGGATGGCCTTGGGCTCGCAGCCGCGCGGGCAGATCTTGCAGCCCGTCGCGCAGAAGTCCCGGCGGTAGGGACCGGACAGGCGGAAGCTCGACGGGATGGCCAGCGCCGCCCCCAGCGGGCAGATGTAGCGGCAGAAGGGCCGCCACCAGAAGAAGCAGGCGATCAGGAGCACGGACCAGTACGCGAACAGCGCGAAGTGTCGGGTCCACGGCGCCACGAAGAACGTGGACTTGAAGGGCTCGACCTCCGCCATGCGCTCGCCCGTCTCGGCGTCGAGCAGGTAGGCGGTCAGCAACACGCCGAAGACGACGTAGCGCAGGAAGCGCGCCTTGAGGTGCACCGGGTCCGGCAGCTCGTACTCGGGCAGCTTGAGCTTGCGGCCGAGCTTGAAGAGCAGCTCGCTGATCGCGCCGTAGGGGCAGATCCAGCCGCAGAAGACGCCGCGCCCCCAGATCACCGTCACGATCCCGATGAAGATCCAGGTGGTGAAGAGCAGGGGATCCGACAGGAACAGCCCCCAGCGCCACTCGCCGACCACCGCGCCCGCGAGCGTCAGCAGCTGGGTGACCGACGGCTGCAGGGACAGGCCGAGCCCGAGCACGATGAAGGAGGTGAGCAGGAAGCCCAGGTGCAGGCGCTCGAGCCGGTGCATGCTCGCCGTCACCCAGCGTCGGCCGGCGAACACGCCGATCACCGCCAGCAGGTAGAGCACGACCGCGGCGGTGGTCCAGGGCTTTGCGCCCCAGGCCGCCTTCCAGATCGCGTCGTCGGGATTCGGGCCGGTCAGGCGGTAGACGCTCTTGGGCGCCCGCCAGGTGGCCTCGAAGGTGTGGAAGTCCCGGGAGAAGCCGCCCTTCAGGTCGAAGGTGTTGCCGAGGAACACGAACTCGAAGGCTTCGCCGGGGTCCAGCCCGCCTTCGCGCGCCACGAAGAGCGCGCCCTCCTTGAAGTGCGGCGCGCCCACGGCCTCGGGCTGGTTCAGCGCCGTGTAGTCCAGGTCCCGGAAGTGCACCGAGCGCAGGCCCTGCTCGATGCGCACGCGGTCGAAGATCCCGCCGCGCACGAAGCCCGAGCCCTTGAAGGAGTTGCTGCCGTTGCCGTACACGACGACCAGGTGCTCGCCCTCCTGGAGCTTCGCCATGGCCTTGCGCCACATGTACTTGCCGACGAGCGGCTCGCCGACCTGGGGCGCGTCCGCGATGGCGAAGTACAGGTCGACGAAGTCCTCGTCGCCGTCGATCTTCATGTCCGCGTGGGTCACCCGGAGGTGGCCGATCGCCTTCTTGTCCAGGATCTGCTGCCAGGTCCACGGCTCGGGCTCGGTCACGAACTCGCCGGCCACCCGGGGCCGCATCTTCAGGATCCCGACGTCCTGGGCGAGCACCCGCGCGCTGTCCAGGATCGTGCGGCTCTCGGCCAGGACCGTGACGGTCGCGCCGGAGACGATGTCGACGTTGCGGCCCTCGGTGCCGTGGCCGCCGACGATCACCTTCTCGTCCACGTGCACGCCCGCGTGCTCGTCCACGAAGTCGTGCAGCTTCTGGGTCGGGATGCCCACCAGCAGGATGGGCTCGGTGTGGTGCACCACCCGCCCGCCGGTGATGACGCCCTCGGCGTCCAGGCCGACGAGGGTCGACAGGGGCTTGCCGGAGT
Source organism: Deltaproteobacteria bacterium (assembly GCA_029261955.1). GTDB lineage: Bacteria > Myxococcota_A > UBA796 > UBA9615 > UBA9615 > CALCXL01. The sequence continues at coordinate 8,369 of JAJDAI010000176.1, forward strand.
AGCCCTTGATGTCGACGACGTGGTTGGAGAGGACCACCCAGCCGACGACGGTCCCGTCCTCGGCGTAGCCCACGGCGTAGGGCTTCTTGTCAGGCCGCTCGAAGCGAACCGCTCCGGGCAGGACTGTCGAGCACGGCTGGCCTTCGACGCAGCTCAGCTCCTGGGGGGAGCCGTCTACGCCGGGCCGAGCGACGCCCTGACTCGTGGCCACCCCGGGGAGCAGGGTGGCCACGAACAGGGCGCATAGGGCAAGTCGAAGGGACATAGATCCAGGCTTGTAGCCCGTCTGGGCCCCTGTTGCTCTGACGGCTCAGGCTTCGACGAACATCCGGCCGCGCATCTCCAGGTGGAGGGCGTGGCAGAACCAGTTGCAGTAGTACCAGTACACACCGGGCTGGCTGGAGGCCGTGAAGGTGATGGACTGGGTGTCCTGCGCGTTGACGATCATCGAGACGTCGTGCTGGCACATCGCGAAGCCGTGCGTCAGGTCCTGCACGTTGTCGATGTTGCTCATGATGATCTGCACCTCATCCCCGGCCTTCACCGAGAACTCGTTCATGCCGAACTTCGGAGCCTGAGAGGTGATGTAGATCCGGACCTTGTTGCCGCCCTTGCGGATGACCTTGTTGGTCGACTGCAGCTCGACGCCGTCCTCCTTCGCCCATGCCTCGTACATCGCGAAGCGCTCGTCCTTGCGGTCCTGGACCTGGATCGTCTCGATGATGTCGCGACGGACGATGACCGCGTCGTGCGGCTCGCTGAAGGTCGGGCCATCGTGGACCACCTCGAGCTGGTCGCCGGAGATGTCGATGAGCTGGTCGTTCTCGGGGTGCAGCATGCCGACCGGCAGGAAGCGGTCCTTGCTGAACTTGCAGAGCGCGACGAGCCACTTGCCGTCGGCTTCCTTCGTCTCGGACATCGACGCGTTGGTGTGGCCCACCTGGTAGTGGACGTCGACCTTCGCGCGGATGGGGTTGGCGCTGCCGCCGCCGTACTGGTCGATGGCGTCGGCGATGTTCCACTTCGTCATCACCGAGTCGATGAAGATCGAGGTGTAGGCGTTGCCCCGGTTGTCGAACGCGGTGTGCAGCGGTCCGAGGCCCACTTCGGGCTCGGCGACGACGCAGTCACGCGGCTTGATCTTGCCGGCGAAGGCGTCGGCGATCTTGTCGATCTGCACGACCGAGACGGTCGGGGAGAGCTTGCCGGCGCAGCAGGCGTACTTGCCGGTGGGGTCGATGTTCACACCGTGCGGGCTCTTCGGCACCGGGATGCGCATGACGTAGACGCTGTCCGCGCCGCGGGCGTCCACGACCGGGACCTTGCTGTTGCCGACCGTGATGGTCTTGCCCTCGGCCACGGCCTTCTCGATCTCGGCCAGGTTGAAGACGTAGAGGTGGTCGAGGTCCGCCGCCATCATCTCCTCGAGCGTCACGCCGCCCTCGGAGTTGTAGCAACAGGCGAAGCTGTACTTGCCCTCGTAGTCCGTGGCGCACAGGTCGAGGTTGCCCTCCACCATGACCTGCCACTTCACTTCCATGGTCTCGCCGTCGACGGCGGTGTGCATGGCGGCGTACTTGCTCGGGTCCTTCATGTCCCGGCCGTCGTTGACCTGCGGGGTGCGGAACTCCGAGTTGCACAGGACGAGGCCCGTCTTGTGGCGCTGCGGGAAGATGCCGTGCGTGCCCTGGCTGTTGGGAATCTCGACGATCTTGTCGCATTCCATGGTGGCCAGGCGGATCCGCGCGAGGCGGGCCGTGAGCTTGTCGTTCACGTAGGCGTAGCGGCCGTCGTAGGTGCCGTCCTTGTAGGACAGATGCACGTGGTGGGTGTCGCCGGCCATGCGGCCGCCGAGGAGCTTCTTGCTGAAGTCGGTGGCTCCCCAGCCCGTGGCGCTCTCGCGGTTGAAGACGGGGATGCGCTTGAGCTCGCGCATGGACGGGACGCCCATGATGCGGACCTCACCCGACTGACCGCCCGACCAGAAGCCGTAGTAGTCGTCCATCTGACCCGGGGCGACGTGGCTCGAGGGAGCCTTGTGCGCGGGAGCAGCGGCGGGGGTGGGGGTCGCAGCGGGCTCCGCAGCGGGCTGGCAGCCGGCCATCGGCCAGGCGACGGCGCTCGTGCCGACAACGGCACCGGCGCCCATCAGGAAGCGGCGGCGGCTGTTGGTGCGCTCGGGAACGACGACCTCGGAGGTCGCCTCGGTGGGGGTCTTCTTTTCGGTCATGGGATCCTCCGGGGGACAATCCCCGTGGTGGGCCGTTGAGCAAGAGCCGGGCCAGATCGCGAGATCGCGGCGGCAAGTCGTACCTGCGGCGGAATGTCGCAGGCGATCAAGTTACAGATTCGGATGAATATGTCCGCTGAACCCCGCCCATTCGTGCCACCCGGCACAAATTCGGGGGCCCAGGGCTGTGGCCAAAGGCACAGGAGCAGTGCGATCTGGCCACGTCTCCACTTCGACCCGAAAGGCGGGGGGCCGCTGTCCATTCCAGGTGGCGCGTGCGCCGACCAAGCGGGTGGCGCGAATCAGCCGCTGGTACAGTCGAGGCCGTTCTGCGCGTTGCTGCCCCGGGGAGATCCCCTGCTTCTTCGGGCAGATTCGGCGCGGGGCCCCGGCGATTCGGCGCGAGGAACCGGGTTGTTGGAGGTGTCGCATGGCGACGGGCAGGGCTGGGAGCGACATGCCGGGAGACGGCACGAAAGGCATGAGTGGCCTCTCGACCGGGGCGTACCGCGCCGCGGGCGCTCCCCTGGCCATGCCTCAGCCCGGCGAGAACTTCGCCGGCCGATACGCGATCGAGAAGCTGCTCGGCCGCGGTGGCATGGGCGAGGTCTACCTCGCGCTGCAGTCGCCCTTGAACCGCCAGGTCGCGCTCAAGATCCTCAAGCCGCCCGAGAGCATCGAAGACGATCCGAACTTCGACGCGCGCTTCCTGCGCGAGGCCGCCGCCGCCGCCCGGCTCCAGCACCCCAACACCATCACGGTCTACGACTTCGGCCAGGACGAGAAAGGCCGGCTCTACATCGTCATGGAGT
>JAJDAI010000177.1 GCA_029261955.1 Deltaproteobacteria bacterium
GCGACCGCGGACGACGACGACGTCACCGCAGACGACGACGACGCGACGCCCGCGGGCCCGCAGCCGGGCGACATCATCATCACCGAGGTCCTGCAGAACCCCGACGGGGACGACGGCGACCACGAGTGGTTCGAGCTGCACAACACGACCGGATCCGACATCGACCTGGACGGCTGGACGATCTCGGACCTCGGCTCCGACGACTTCACCATCAGCGGCTCGGTGATCGTGCCCGCCAACGGCTACGCCGTGCTCGGCGAGAACGGCGACACGGGCCTGAACGGCGGCGTGACCCTCGACTACGACTTCGCCAACGGCATGACCCTGGGCAACAGCGACGACGAGCTGATCCTCACCTCGGCCTCAGCCCTGGAGATCGACCGGATCGAGTGGGATGACGGGGCGACCTTCCCCGACCCCAACGGCGCGTCCATGAGCCTGGACCCCGGCTCCCTGACCGGCGCCGCCAACGACGACGGCACCGCCTGGTGCCTCTCCCCGGCCCCCGCCTTCGGCCCCGGCCCCGACCTGGGCAGCCCGGGCGTGGCCAACCCCTCCTGCGCCGGCGGCGACGACGACGACGCCACCGCAGACGACGACGACGCCACGGCCGACGACGACGACGTCACCGCAGACGACGACGACGCCACCGCGGACGACGACGACGCCACCGCGGACGACGACGACTCGACCCCCGTCGTCGAGACCTGCTCCGCCGACAACGAGCTGCTCTGCGCCGCCGACATCGACGTGCAGGCCGGCGCGCCCGCCTGGACAAACGACGTCACCGACTGGTCGAGCTGCCTCAGCGACGCCGACTGGACCGGCGAGGAGCTGGTCTTCGCCTTCACCGCCCCCGCGGCCGGCGACTACACCGTCACCATGACCGGCCTCGTCCACGACCTGGACCTCTTCCTCGGCGGCGGCGCCTGCGACCCGACGGCCTGCACCGACTACTCGGCCGCCCTGGGCACCGCCGACGAGTCCATCACCTGGACCGCGGCCGAGGGCGAGCTCTTCTTCATCGCCGCCGACGGCTGGCAGGGCGCGACCTCGGACTTCACCATCGGGATCACCTGCCCCGACGGCTCCTGCGACGAAGCGGCCGCCGAGCCCCTGGACTGCGCGTCCCCGGACTCCAACAACAACGGCGGCCCCGACTCCACCGACACCGCTTTGGTCTACGCCTGCGAGCCCGACGTCGAGGAGCGCGGCCCCGAGGTCACCTACGCCTTCACCGCGCCCTACGACGGCGACTACACCTTCGAGCTGGACGGCCTCGCCGCGGACCTGGACCTCTTCGTGCTGGACGGCGCCTCGTCCTGCGACCCCGACGCCTGCCTCGGCGGCTCGGTCAACGAGGACCTCGCCGCCGAGTCCGTGACCCTGAACTTGAGTTCTGGCGAGACCACCTACGTCGTGGTCGAGGGCTGGAACGACGCCGTCTCCGACTACACGCTCTCGGTGAGCTGCCCCGATCCCCAGTGCTACGTGCAGGACGACCTGGCCTGCTTCGCTCCCGACATCAACACGTCCAACGACGCGCTCGGCAGCACCGACAACACCGACAGCTACGACTGCCTCATCAGCGGCCTCTCCACCAACATGACCGGCCCCGAGGTCGTCTACGCCTTCGCCCCGCCCTCGGTCGGCGAGTACGAGATCGCGCTGTCCGGCACCTCGGACGACCTCGACCTCTTCCTGCTGCTGGACGACGGCTCGAGCGACTGCGCCAGCGCGGAGTGCATCCTCTCGGAGACCACGGGCTCCGGGAACGAGACCATGGGCTTCACGGTGACCGAGCCCGGCCTCGAGCTCTTCTTCGTCGTCGACGGCTGGAGCGGCGCCGTCAGCCCCTTCACCCTGTCCATGGACTGCCCCAGCTGCGCCGCCGAGCAGAGCCTGTCCTGCGACTCGGGCAGCGGCAGCAGCGCCACCGACTCGGTCGACAGCGTGGACGCCTTCGACGACTACAGCTGCAACTCCTGGGACTACAGCGGCAGCGAGATGGTCTACGCCTTCCAGCCGTCCAACACCGCGAGCTACACGGTGGATCTGACCAACCTGGTGGACGACGTCGACCTGCTGCTGCTGGAGTCCGACGACGGCTCCTGCGCCGGCAGCCAGTGCATCGCGGACAGCGACAACGCCGCGACCAACGACGAGTCGATCACCTTCACGGGCGAGGCGGGCACGACCTACTATCTGGTCGTCGACGGCTTCAACGGCAACCACTCGTCCTTCGACATCGCCCTGTCCTGCAGCTGAGCCCCAAGTTGATCCGACACGCGCACCTCCTCCAGATCCACCCCCCCGGCCCCGACGGCCGTGCCCTCGTGCACGCGGTCGAAGGCACCCGCATCACCGTGGGACGGGACCCCGGGAACAACATCGTGCTCGACGCGCCGATGGTGGACCCCTTCCACGTGCGCATCGAGCGCCTGCGGGGCACCGACCACCTGCGCGTCTTCGACCTGCAGACCCGCAAGGGCACGCGGGTCGAGGGCTGGTCGGTCGAAGAGCGGGGCATGGAGTGCAGGCCCGGCTCGCTCATCGCCCTGGGCGCCGCGCTGCTGATCTACCGGCCGCTGACGGACGAGGAGGCCCTGGACGCCGCCCTGCCGCCGCTGCCCGGCCCGCTGAACACGCGGCACGGGCCGCTGGTCGCCTCGCTGCGCCGCATCCAGAAGATGGCCGGGGACGGTGGCCCCATCTGGCTCTCCGGTCCGGCGGGCGTCGGCCGCTCGGTCGTGGTCGAGCACATGCGCGCCCTCGCCGGCCAGGCGACCTCGGGCAACTGGATCATCCCCACCGCGCTGGACTTCCGCACCTGCGAGGAGCCGCCGGAGGGCGCCGATCCGCGCCGCACCATCCTGCTGCCCGCGATCGCGGAGCGGCTGGAGGACCTGCTGGTGCTGGTCCGCTCGCTCTGCGGCAAGCAGCAGCCCAAGGCGAAGCCGGAGCTGCTCGAAGCCCTGCACCTCTACGACTGGCCGGGCAACGTGCGCGAGCTGCGCGTCATGCTCGAGCGGGCCCAGCACCCGCGCTACGGCTCGATGCCGGGCAGCGTCTGGGGCATGGAGTCCTTCCCGGACATCAAGACCTTCCTGGCGAGCCGCCCGCAGCCGCCCCAGCCCGGGTTCCTGCCGCCGCGCCCCACGCCGCAGGACGCCGACATGCCGCTGCCGCCCCAGCTCGACGGGCGCATCCTCCGCCAGCACCTGCACGATCACCGCTGGCGCCTGCACGAGGCGGCCGACGCGCTGGACATCAACCGCGCGACGCTGCTCACCGCCATCGCCCACTGCGGCCTCCGCGGGCCGGCCGACCTGCTGCCCCGCGACTGGATGCCGACCCCTTGATCGACGCGGCGGCTTAACCGCCCGGCGCGCTACGCTGTCCATCGGATCGTGGAGGCGCTCGCTCAACAGCAGACGGATCTCGTCGCCGCCGCCCAGGCGGGCGACCGGGACGCGTTCTCGGCCCTCGTCCGCCAACACCAGCGCTCGGTCTTCTTCACGGCCCTGCGCATCGGCCGCGGCGACGAGCAGTTCGCCCGCGACCTCACCCAGCGGGCCTTCATGCAGGCCTGGGCGAAGCGGGCCGAGTTCCGGGGCGAGGCGGCCTTCAAGACCTGGCTGCTGCGCATCACCACCAACCTGTCGCTCAACGAGCAGCGGCGCGCCTGGCGGCACCGGGAGGTCGTGCCCGAGCCCGCGGACACGAGCAACCCGCCCGAGCTGGGCGAGGTCGGCCCCGAAGCCTTCGACCGCCTCGAGACGAAGCGTGCCCGAGCCCTGCTCCGCGACGCGGTCGAGGCCCTGCCCGAGCGCCAGCGGCACGTCACCCTGCTGCGCCTCTACGAAGACCTGAGCTTCGCCGAGGTCGGCGCCGCCTGCGGCATCTCCGCCAACAACGCGAAGGTCAGCTTCCACCACGCTGTCCGCAACATCCGCAAGAACCTGGAAGCGAAGGGGGTCGCGTCGTGAGCCGCATTCTCCCCTTCCGCCGAGGAGGCCCCACCATGGCCTGCCCCCCGCCTGATCTGGTCCTGTTCGCCGGCACCGGCGATGTCCTGCCCGAGGGCTCCGCGTGGACGATCGAGTCCCTGGACGAGCACGTCCTGGCCTGCCGCACGTGCCGCCGCGAGCGCGAGGCCGTCCACCGCTCCGAGCAGCGCTTCTCGGCCGTCGACGGCGTGGACACCGCGCCCTTCGCCGCGGACTTCAGCGACGAGCTCGCCCGCGAGGGGGAG
>JAJDAI010000178.1 GCA_029261955.1 Deltaproteobacteria bacterium
AAGCCAATCAGGCGGCCCTGCTCGCCTACGAGGGCGCCGGGGACCTCCTCGGCATCGCACACCACTGGGCCACGCGTGCCGCCATCGAGGCCAGCGCCGACGACCTGGAGGCGGCCGAGGACGCGTATCGCGAGTGCGAGCGGCACGCCCCCAGCGGCCGCGGTCGGCCCGAAGCGTGGATGCGCGCGTGCTCGGGCTTCGTGCTGCTCTGCCGGGTGCAGGCCGGCGACACGAGGGCCCGCGGAGAGCTCAGAGCGGTGCTCGGCGAGCAGCCCGCTGACGCCTTCGGGCGCAGCTTGCTGCGGAGTCTGCGCGAGCGCGTGCAGTCCCTCGGGATCTGAGTCCCGGCGCCGCGCTCAATCGAAGGTGATGGACCCGGTCATCGTCAGGCTCGGCGGGGCCTGGTCCAGCTTGACCTTGTAGGCCATGAGCTGGTTGCTCTTGTACCAACCGTAGCGGTCGAAGATGCCTTCCATGCCGTCGTAGCGCTCGGTGATGATCCGGTTGCAGCCGACCTCGTGTGCGCCGTCCATGGCGCCCATCAAGAGCGCCGCTGCGCAGCCGCGGCCGCGGTGGCCCGGGTGCACGTACAGGTCGCCGAGGACCGCGTAGGGGCACATCTCCATGGTCGAGAACGAGACGGTGAGGGAGATGACTCCCACGACCCGGTCGCCGTCCAGCGCCATGTAGAAACGGATGCGGTCCATGCGGACCGCGGACTCCAGCTGGTCCAGCATTCCCGTGTTCGGCACGCCCTGTCCTCGCTCGATGAGGAACTGGGACAGGAGCTGGACAAAGCCAGGGTTCTTGATGGATGTAGCGCGGCAGATCTCAAACACCCCTGAATCCTAGCCGCATCGGCCGGGCTTCGTGGCCTTCGGGGTAGCATCCGGCGCATGCGCGCCGTTCGTTTCCACCGCCAGGGTCCCCCCGACGTCCTGCAGATCGACGAGCTCCCGAGCCCCGAACCGGGCCCTGGAGAAGTCCGCCTCGACATCAAGGCAGCGGGCGTAAACCACCTGGACATCTGGGTCCGACGCACCCTGCCGCGCATCCCGGTGCCGCGGATCCCGGGCGCGGACGCGGCCGGCGTCGTCGGGGCCGTCGGCGAGGGGGTGACGGACCGACAGATCGGGGACCGGGTGCTGCTGAACCCCGGGATCTCCTGTGGGGCCTGCGTCCGCTGCGTCCAGGGCGAAGCGAGCCTCTGCTCCAGCTACGGCATCTACGGGGAGAGCTGCGACGGGACCTACGTCGAACAGAAGATCGTGCCCGCGTCCCAGTGCTTTCCGCTCCCGCCCCAGTGGAGCTTCGCGCAGGGCGCGGCCTTTCCCCTCGTCGCGCTGACCGCCTGGCGCATGCTCGTGGTGCGCGGCCGGGTCCAGCCGGGGGAGACGATCCTGATTCTGGGAGCGGCAGCGGGAGTCGGGGTTCTCTGCATCCAGATCGCGAAGCTGGCGGGCCTGCGGGTCATCGCCACCGCCTCCACCGAGGCCAAACGCGCCCTCTGTGAGGAGCTCGGCGCGGACCACGTGCTCGACTACACGCAGCCGGGCTGGCAGAAGGAGGTCCGCCGACTGACCGGCGACGGAGCGGACGTGTGCGTGGACTACGTGGGTGAGGCGACCTGGCGCGACTCGATCCGGCTCACGCGGCCGGGCGGACGCATCGTGACCTGCGGCGCCACGACCGGTCAGGACCCCTCGGCTGACCTCAGCCACATCTTCTTCCGGCAGCTGAGCATCCTCGGGTCGACCATGGGCAGCCGGGCGGACCTGGAGGCGGCCCTGCTCGCGGCATCGCGAGGCCAGCTGCGCCCCGTCATCGACCGGACCTTGCCCCTGACGGAGGCCGCGCAGGCCCACCAGCTCATCGAGGACCGCGCCGTCGCCGGCAAGCTCGTCCTCAGCCTGGAGTGAGAGTGCATCAGCAGGACTACGCCGTGCGCTTCGGCGAGATCGACCACGCGGGCGTCATGTACTACCCGGCGCTCTTCGATCGCATCCACCGGGCCTTCGAGGACTTCTGGTTCGCGGCCACGGGACGGACCTACGCGCAGATCCTGGACGGCGACGACATCGGCTTCCCCCTGCTCGACGTGCAGGCGACCTTCAAGCGTCCCTTTCGATTCGGCGAGCAGCTGCGCGTCAAGATGGGCGTGCTGCGGATCGGGAACAAGAGCCTGACCTTTCGCGTGGACCTCTGCGGAGCCGACGACCCCGAGGACGCCCCGCCGCGCGCCCGGGCCCGCCTCGTGACCGCGGTCATCTCCATGAAGGCCTTCGCGCCGACGCCGCTGCCCGACGCCTACCGCGAGGCCCTCGAGGCCTACCGGGTGGAGGACGAAGCGGAGTGATCGAGCCCCGCCGCCCGAGCGTGATCATGGGAACGACGTGGGCCATCGCGCTCGCGTTGCTGCCCGGATCTGCGCTCGCCGGCAGCGAGCTCATCCCGCTCGTGGATGCCCTGCTCGTGCAGCCGGAGACCTACGAGGGTGGGACCCTGGTGGGGCCGCCCGCCTCGCGCGGAGCCTGGCCTTTCTTCGGAGACATCGAGGCGCCCCACGGCAGCACGATGCTGGCCTTCTCCACGGGCATCGCGGACATCGCCCCGCTGCCGGGCACGGACCTCGGCGCCACGGGGATCACCGGGGACCAGGCCGGGATCGTGCTCACGCTGCGGGTGCCCGACGACGCCGGCTCCCTGCGCGTGCTCTACCGGGGCATCGCCCCGGTGGGGGATCACGCGCGCGACGAGGCGCAGCTGATCGTGCTGTCGAACCCGGCCCTCGAGGACCCCATCCTGCCCGTCGACCCCTACCTCGGCGGGCCGCTGCACAGCGACAGCGCGGCGATCCTGGGCGGCTCGTCGGACGTGCTGGACGGGACGGCCTTCGCCGCCCCCGTGGGCCGGGCGAGCGGCTGGATGGAGGCGGTGGTGCCGGTGGTGCCGGGCACGCAGATCTCCTTCCAGGCGGCCGTGCGCGATGGCGGGGATGACCCGCTCGGGGACTACCTGCTGCTGCTGGACGCCTTGCGCTTCGACCCCGGCCAGCCCGATGGAGCCATCGCGGGCGCCGCGCCGCGGCTGCTCGCTGTGACGCCCTCGGAGCTGCCCATCGGCTTCGGCGGGGCGACGCTGGTCGTCCAGGGCCTCGGCTTCTCGCCCGACGTGATCGCGGAGCTCGTGGACGCGGACGGCGCGGCCTGGCCGGTGTCGGAGCAGCGCTGGCGCTCGGGGGAGCGGCTGGAGCTGGATGTGGGCGAGCCCCCGCCGGGCCTGCACGCCGTGCGGCTGAGCTGGGACGGCGGCTCGATCCTCTGGCCCGACGTGGTCGAGGTGCGCCGCATGCGGCCGACGGTGACCGAGGTCCGCCCGGACACGGGCCCGCCCGAGGGAGGCGGCCTCGCGGTGCTCGAGGGCGACGGCTTCGTCGGCGAGGTGCGGGTGACCGTCGGCGGGACCGAGGCGAGCCAGGTGGCGATTCGCTCCACGCAGCGCCTGGAGATCGTCCTGCCCCCCGGCCAGCCCGGGGACGCCGCGGTGCAGGTCTTCGCCAGCGGCGACTTCGTGGAGGAGCTGGGCCTGTACCGCTACGCCGAGATCGCGCCCGAAGACGCGGCCGAGTCGGGCCCGGGGCCCGAGATCGTGATCGGCTGCAGCCAGGCCGGCTTCGCGCCGCCGCTGCTCATCCTCGGCTTCGCGAGGCGACGTCGGTGAGGACTCCCTGGCTGCTGCTCGCGATCCTGCTCTTCCCTTCGACCGCCCTCGCGGCGGACGAGGAGCCGGCTGACGACGACGACAGCGCAGAGGAGGACGAGCCCGCCGACGCGCCTGCGCCTGCCAAGGAGCGGGAGATCGGCCAGACGGTCGTCGTCACCGGCACCGGCGAGCCCCGCCTGCTGAGCGACTCCCCGCACCCCGTGCGGGTGCTGGACGAGGAGACCGTGCGCCGCTCGCCGGCCTCGGACGTGGCCGAGCTGCTGTCCCGCGCCCCCGGCGTGCCGGTGATGGCGCAGGGCGTCGACCAGCGGGGCGGCGTGTCGGGCATCTCGCTCCAGGGCATCCCGGCAGGCCGCACCCTGGTGCTCGTGGACGGGCGCCCGGTCGCCGGCGACGTCGGCGGCATCGTGGACCTCGCCCAGTTCCCGACCGGCGCGCTGGAGCGGGTGGAGATCGTGGAGGGCCCCATGTCGGCGCTCTACGGCTCCGACGCGCTCGGCGGCGTCATCAACCTCATCACGCGGCAGCCCGGCGGCGACTCCGCGGTGGACGGCCGGATCCAGGCGGGCTCGGACCGCAGCCTGGACGGGCAGTTCAGCGCCGAGTCCAGCACCGCGGAGGGGCTCTTCGGCTCGGTCTCGGCCACGCTGAACCGGCGTGAGGCCATCGACCTGGACTCCCGGACCGAGCAGACCGATCTCGACGCGCGCACCGCGGCGGGCATGCGACTCGCCGGCGGCTGGGGCAACGAGGCCACCCGCATC
>JAJDAI010000179.1 GCA_029261955.1 Deltaproteobacteria bacterium
CTCCTCTCCGCCTGCCTCACGCCCGCCGCCCTCAAGGACGCCGAGTCCGCGAAGGCCATGGGCTACGCCTACATGGGCGAGGGCAACACGCCCGGCGCCGTCGGTGAGTTCCGCAAGGCGGTCAAGAACAACAAGTGGGACAGCGACGCCTGGCACGGGCTCGCGCTCGCCTACTTCGCGGCCGAGATGCACGCCGACGCCGAGGCCGCCTTCCTCGTGGCCAGCGAGCTCGCGGACACCACCTTCCCCCAGGCGCACGGCAACCGGGGCCGCCTCGACCTCGAGACCCAGCAGTGGGACCGGGCGGTCGAGACCCTCAGCACGGCCCTGGCCGACCCCGAGTACCGCCAGCCGAGCAAGGCCCGGCACAACCTCGGCTGGGCCTACTACAACAAGGGCCAGTACGCCGAGGCGCGGGGCGAGTACCAGAAGGTGCTGCGCGAGTTCCCGCTCTTCTGCCCCGCCGTGCGCAACCTGGGCATGGTCGACGAAGCCGAGGGCAAGCTCCGCGACGCCATGGTCCGCTTCAAGCAGGCCCAGCAGTGCGACCCCACGGACCTGAACGTCCGCCTGTCCCTGGGCACCATCGAGGCTCGCCTCGACCTGCGCGGCGACGCCTGCGGCAACCTCATCACCGTGCGGGACGCCGATCCCTACGGCGAGCTCGCGACGGAGGCCGGCCGCCTGATCGCCCAGCTCGAGTGCGAGGGGCCCGCGTCGCGCTGACGCATCGGGATGGGGGTGGCAAGCGCCATGCCGCCCATCGACGCTCCCCGGCATACTGACCCTGAGTCCGCCGGGAGGCCTCCATGCCGGTCCCAGAGCTGTCCGCGTCCGTCCTCTGCCGTCGATGCGATCTCGACGAGCTTCCGTTCGCCAGCACGGACGACCTCGAGGATCTGCCCGACGTGCTCGGCCAGGAGCGCGCCGTCGAGGCCTTGCGCTTCGCCGTCTCCATCGCGCACGACGGCTACAACGTCAACGCCCTCGGCCCCGCCGGGACCGGCCGCCACCTGCTGGTGAACCGGCTGCTGAGCGAGGAGGCCGCCACCCGGCCCGTGCCCGACGACTGGTGCTACGTCCACGACTTCGAGCGCCCCCAGGCGCCCCGCGCCCTGTCCCTGCCCCCCGGCCGCGGCCGCGCGCTGCGGGACGACATGGCGGCCCTGCTGGAGGACCTCGGGGAGGCGATCCCCGCCGCCTTCGACTCCGAGGACTACCGGGCGCGCAGCGCGGCGGTGGAGAAGGAGCACGACGATGAGCACGAGTCGGTCTTCGAGGGCCTCGGTGAGGCCTTCGAGGCCCACGGTTTCGTGCTGTTGCGCAGCCCCACCGGGCTCGGGCTGGCCCCGGGCAAGGACGGTCGGATGCTGGAGCCGGAGGAGGTCGAGGAGCTGACTCCGCTGGCCCACGCGGAGATGGAGAAGCACCTGCCGATGCTGCGCGAGAAGCTCGAGCAGGTCGTGCACAAGGTCCCGGTCTGGGAGAAGGAGAAGCGGGACGCCGTCCGCGAGGTGGACCGCGAGGTCACCCGCGTCGTCGTCGAGACGCTGCTCGCCCAGCTGCGCGAGCGTTGGAGCGAGTCCGAGGCCGTGCTGGCCCACCTCGAGGCGGTGCAGGCCGACGTGATCACCCACGGCCCCCGCTTCCGGGAGCAGACCCCCAATCCCTTCGGCGCGATGCTCGGCGGCGGGGACGAGGACGACGACTGGCAGCGCCGCTACCGCGTCAACCTGCTGGTCGACCGCGAGGGCCAGGAGGGCGCCCCCGTGGTGGTCGAGGAGAGCCCCAGCCTGCGCACGCTGCTCGGGCGCTGCGAGCAGGTCTCACGCCTGGGCACGCTGGTCACCGACCTGACCCGCATTCGGGCCGGCGCGCTGCACGAGGCCAACGGCGGCTTCCTGGTGCTGGACGTCGAGCGCGTCCTCGTCGAGCCCTACGCCTGGCAGCAGCTCAAGCAGGCGCTGCGCGCGCGCGAGGTGCGCATCCTGAGCCTGGGCGAGGCGTCGGGCCTGTTCAGCACCGCCTCGCTGGATCCGGAGCCCATCCCGCTGGACGTGAAGGTCGTGCTCATCGGCTCGCGCGTCCTCTACTACCGGCTGTGCGTGCTGGACCCCGAGTTCGGCCTGCTCTTCAAGGTGCCGGCCGACTTCGAGCGCCGCATCGAGAGCAACGGCGACTCGGACCTGCGCTACGCCCGGCTGCTCGCGACGCTGATCCGCCAGGACGGCCTGCGGCCCTTCGATCGCTCCGGTGTCGCGCGGGTGCTCATGCACTCGTCCCGGCTCGCCGGGGACGTCAGCAAGCTCACCATCCACCTCGACAGCCTGACCGACCTGCTGCGCGAGTCGGACCACCACGCCCGGGCCGCGGAGCGCGAGGTGGTCACGGCCGAGGACGTGGATGCTTGCATCGAGGCGGCCCGCCGGCGCGCGGGGCGGATCCGCGATCGGATCATGGAGTCCATCGCCGACGGCACCCAGCACATCCAGACCGAGGGCGGCGCCGTGGGCCAGGTCAACGGGCTGAGCGTCGTGCAGATGGGCCCGGTGGCCTTCGGGCAGCCCAGCCGCATCTCCGCCCAGGTGCGGCTCGGCCGCGGGCAGGTCCTCGACATCGAGC
>JAJDAI010000180.1 GCA_029261955.1 Deltaproteobacteria bacterium
CCCCATGGCGCACACAGCGCTCAACCAGCGGCACCTCGCGGGGGTGAGCGGCGAGAGCAGCCCCGAGCCCATCCCCATGGCCGGCGGCCGGCTGACCGGAGCGCCCCTCGAGCTCGATCTCGAAGAGGGCGGGGAGCTGACGGCCGACTTCGAGCTGCCGGCGTCGGCGATCCTCGAGGTGGTGGTCACCGACGGCGAGCGCCCCGTGCCCGCGGTGCTGCACGTCCAGCGATCCGAGGCCCCCGACCCGCTCTCGCCCGAGCTGCTGGACGGCCTCGCCCTGCGCAGCAGCCCGCTGGTCGCGCGGGTGTGGACCCGGGACGGTCGGGCGCGCGTCGAGGTGCCGCCCGGCGACTACACCGTGATCGGCGGCCACTCGTGGCGGCACCAGCGGGACAGCCAGGGCATCACCGTCGCGGCCGGCGCGGAGGCCTCGGTGGGCTTGACCCTGGCCGAGGTCGTGCCCCGCGATGGCTGGTTCTCACTCGACGCGCACCTGCACGCGGCCCCGTCGATGGACGGCCGCATCGGCATGGAGGACCGGCTCGTGGCCTGCGCCGCCTCGGGTGTGGACTTCCCGGTCACCACCGACCACGACCGCTTCGCGGACTACCGGCCCCTGGCCACGGCCCTGGGCCTCGACCCGCTGATGCAGGTCATCCCGGGCACCGAGATCACGACGGTCATCCGCGGCCACTGGAACCTGTTCCCCGTTGAGCCCGTCGGCCAGGCGGAGCGCAACGGCGGCGGGCTGGTCTGGTGGGACCGCGACCTCACGACCACCGACGAGCTGGCGGTGCGCATGCGCGACGCGGGCCTCGAGGGCAGCCGCTTGCAGGTCAACCACGGCCGGCTGGCGCTCGGGATGATGGACGCCGCGGGCTACTCCCCGGCGAGCGGCGCGGTGGCCAGCGAGCAGCTGTGGACCTGGGACTTCGACCAGCTCGAGATCATCACGGCGGACGGCCACGAGGACTGGCTGGCCAACCGCGACGACTGGTTCTCCTTCCTGTCGCAGGGGCAGATCAAGGTGCCGATCGGCAGCTCGGACACCCACGACCTGCACCGGGCCTGCGGCCTGGGGCGCACGGATCTGCTGCTCGATGCCGAGTCCCTCGCCGACACCGACCGCGACGCCGCCCTCGAAGCCCTGGCGGCGGGCCGGCTGGTCGTGGCCAGCGGCGTGACCTTGCGCGTGACCGCGGAGGGGCAGGCCCCCGGCGCGACGCTGAGCGGCGACGAGGTGGAGCTCGCGATCGAGGTGCTCGGCCCGGCCTGGGTGCAGCCCGAGGTCCTGCGGATCTGGCGGAACGGCGTGGTGGAGCAGGAGATCGACCTGGGCGCTCTGCCCTTCACCGACAGCATCACCGTGTCAGCGCCCGAGGACTCCTGGATCGCGATCGAGGTCGACGGGGGGCCCGCCCAGGGACATGCCTGGGGCGGGCACCCGCCCTACGCGTTGAGCAACGCGTTCTTCCTCGACGTCGACGGGGGCGGCTGGACCGCCCCGGGGCTGTAGGCCCCTAGCGCGCGGGCTGGTCGCACCCGACCCAGAGGGTGTAGGCAGCCGCGGTGCCCCAGCCGTCGACGACCAGGTAGACGGTCTGGCCGCCCTCGGCCTCGAAGTTCACCTCCTCGCCCGGGTCCACGCTGCTGGACTCGGCCAGGCAGCCGGCGGTGGGGGAGCAGTCGTCCAGCACGAAGAGGTCGAGGTCCGCGGCGCTGTCGCTCCAGGTGATGTTCGCCGTCACCATGCCGCCGTCGCTGACCTGGAGCTCCCAGATGTCGTCGCCGGCCGTGTAGCCGGGGCCGTAGCCCACGCAGGTGGCCCAGTCGTCGTTGTTGTTGTCCGAGTTGTTCGTGTCGCCGAAGGTCTCGTCGTCGCAGTCCATGTCGAGCGGGTCGCACTCCCAGGTCGGGGGCGGGGTGGCGTCGTCGTCGTCCACGGCCGAGTCGTCGTCGTCGCTGCCTCCGCCTCCGCCGCCGCCGCGGGAGGTGCACGCCACCAGGGGCAGGCTCAAGAGAAGCATCAAGAAGAACAAGAAGTTGCGCGTCATCGGTTGTCTCCGAGGGCCCTTTGGGGCTGCCGTCCAGGTCGCGATTGTACGCATTCGCTGGCAGATCACACCCAGGTCTCCGGGCGCCCTGCGCTCGTCGGCGCCAAGGCTCGGCACCGGCCGCGCGCGCGAGGAGGACTTGTCCTAGGCTTCCGTCATGACGGAACCACGCGTTGCCATCCTCATCGACGCCGACAACATCTCCGGAGATCACGCCGACGGCGTACTCGAGGAGGCCGGCAAGCACGGCCGCACCATCATCCGGCGGATCTACGGCGACTGGACGACCACGGCGGGGAACAAGTGGAAGAAGGTCCTCGCCGACCTCGCCATCGTGCCCATCCAGCAGTTCCAGAACACCATCGGCAAGAACGCCACGGATTCCGCGCTGATCATCGACGCGATGGATCTGCTGCACCGCGACGCGGCGGAGGTCTTCTGCATCGTCTCCAGCGACGCGGACTTCACGCGGCTCGCCTCGCGCCTGCGGGAGGACGCCAAGACCGTGCTCGGCATCGGGGCCAGCAAGACCCCGCGTGCCTTCGTGCGGGCCTGCGACCGCTTCATCTTCCTGGAGAACCTCCGGCGGGAGCCGGAGACGCCGGACGCCCCGAAGCAGAAGCGTCGCCCGCGCGTGGCGCCGACCGAGGCGGGCAAGCTGCTGCGCCGCGCCTTCGAGGACTGCGAGGGGGACGACGGCTTCGTCTTCCTGGGCACCCTCGGTCAGGCGCTGCTCAAGCTCGACCCCTCCTTCGACTCCCGGACCTACGGCTTCAAGAAGCTCGTGGACCTCGTGGACTCCGACAAGTCCTTCGACGTGGCGAAGCACCCGACCAAGAACGCCCGCGTGGTGCAGATGAAGCGCTGAGGGGTGACCCTCGCGATCGTCCCCGTCGTCGTCGCCACGCTGTTCGTCCTGCACGTCTACTTCGGCACCCCGGCCGTGGTCGGGGACGAAGCTGCGCGCTGGCGGGCCGTCGCCCGCTCGAAGTGGCTGGGCGCGGCGATCTTCGGGTTCGGGTCCCTGGTCTCGCTCCTGGCCCTGGGGCTAGCGCTGGGCGGCAACGGGGTTGCCGCACCCGTGCTTCATCCGCTGCACGCGCTGCCCTTCGTGGCGCTGCTGCCCGTCGCCCTGGCGGCGCGAAGCCCCGCGAACCTCGCCCGGAGTCCCCAGCTCCGGCGTGCCGTCATGCCGCCGCGCCTGGTGTTGGCCTCCTTCGGCCTCTGGGCGCTCTACCTGCTCGGCTACGAGCTGCTCTTCCGCGGCCTGCTGCTCTTTCCGCTCGCCGCGGAGCTGGGTTGGTGGCCCGCCCTGGGCCTGAGCACGGGCATGTACGTGCTCGCGCACCTGCACAAGCCGGCGGCCGAGACCCTGGGCTGCATCCCCATGGGCTTCGTCTTTGGGTGGATGGCGCTGGACTCGGGCAGCGTGCTGCTGCCCTGGTCGCTGCACCTCGCCATCGTCGTGGTCAACGAGTCCCTCGCCGGGCGGGCGCGCGACGACACCCGCTGGTGGGCATGAGCACCCGCCCCCGTGGCGACCTATCCTGAAGCCGATGCCCGATCCCTTCGCGACCGCGTCGCACACGATCATCCTCAGCGACGTGCACCTCTGCGACGCGGAGCCCGTGGACCCGCGCCGGCCGCTCTGGAAGCGCTTCAAGCAGCGCGACCTCTTCATCGACGCGTCCTTCGCCCGCTTCCTGAACTACCTGCGGGACGTGACCGAGGGCCCGGTCGAGCTGATCTTCAACGGCGACCTCTTCGAGTTCGACGCGATCACCGCCCTGCCCGACGACCCCTCGATGCGCGTCACCTGGCTGGAGCGCCGGCGCGGCCTCGCGCCGCAGGAGCGCAAGTCGCTCTGGAAGTTCCAGCGGATCCTCGTCGACCACGCCGCCTGGTTCGCCGCGCTGCGCGAGTTCGTGCTGGAGGGCCACCGCGTGCTCTTCATCATCGGGAACCACGATCTCGAGCTGCACTGGCCGAGCGTGCAGCAGGCTCTCCTGGACGCGCTCGATCTGCCCGAGGAGTCCGCCGACCGCGTGCGCTTCAGCGACTGGTTCTTCGTCAGCAACGGCGACACCCTGGTCCAGCACGGCAACCAGTTCGACAGCTACTGCGTGCTGCCCGATCCCGTGCACCCCTTCGTGAAGTCGCGCGGCGTGCTGCGCCTCCGCAAGCCCTTCGGGGACATCGCGGGCCGCTTCATGCTCAACGGCATGGGGCTGTTCAACCCCTTCGTCGAGGAGACCTTCATCAAGTCGCCCCGCGAGTACGTCGCCTTCTTCGTGAAGTACGTCATGCGGGTGCAGCCCTTGCTGCTGTTGTCCTGGTTCTGGTCCTCGCTCGCGACCTTCCTCGTGTCGGTTCGTGAGGGCCTGCTGCCGGCCGTGAAGGACCCGCTGCACCTCGACGACCACATCGACGACATCGCCCGCCGCGCCAACGCGGAGCCGCGCGTCGTGCGCACGCTCCAGGCGCTGCCCGTGCATGCGGCCATCTTCAACCCCTGGCGGGTTGCTCAGGAGCTGTGGCTGGACCGCGCGCTGGTCTTGGCGCTGGCTGCGCTGGTCAGCTTCCAGCTCTACTCCGCGGTGAACGTCGCGGTCTCGATCTCGATCTGGTGGTGGGTGGCCGGCTTCGCGCTGCTGCTGCCCGGCGTCCTCTACTACGCGAGCAGCGTGCAGTCGGACATCCTCAACACCGAACGCAGCATCCACCGGCGCGTGGCGACCGTCGCGCAGGCGGCGGGCGTGCGGCGGGTCGTGCTCGGGCACACGCACCGCGAGCGCCACACCGGCATCGGCGGCGTGGAGCTGCTGAACACCGGGACCTGGTCCCCCGCCTACAACGACGTCGAGTGCACCGAGCCCTACGGCCGGAAGTGCTTCGCCTGGATCAAGCCGGATCCCGCCGGCGAGGCGCGCATCGCTGAGCTGCGCGTCTGGAAGGACCCCGGCTCGGAGGTCTTCCTGCCGGACGCGCCGCCGAGGCCGCGCCTGCAGCTCAGACGCCCTGGGGCGGTGACCGCGCAGTAGGCGCTTTGTGGCCCGAAGGAGTGGCAGATCGCACGGGCCGCGGCCACCATGGGGCGTGCCCGACCGCCTTCCGACGCTCCTCCCGATCCGCTCGGCGCCCCTGCTGGCCTGCCTGCTGCTCTGTCTAGGGCCCGGGGCGGCGTCTGCGGAGTCTGCCGATCTGCTGGCTCCCGAGACCCCGCTGTCCCAGCTGCTGGCTGCCCTGGGGGCGCCGGCGTCGGAGCACTGGGTGGAGCCCACGCCTGAGCTCGTCGAGCAGGGCCGACAGTTCGTGCAGGAGGGGCGCGCGACCACCTCTGCCGGGCGGCGCACCCGGAGCCTCTCCCCGGCCTTCGTCTGCACCGACTGCCACAACCTCGTGCGCGAGGATCCCGATCTCGCGCAGTCCGACCCCGAGGCGCGCCTCGACTACGCCGTCGAGCACGACCTGCCGCTGCTGCCTGCCACCACGCTCTGGGGCCTTGTGAACCGGAGCAGCTGGTTCAACGACGACTACGTGGACAAGTACGGGGAGCTCGTCGCGCCGGCGCACGACAGCCTGGGCGACGCCATTCGCCTCTGTGCGGCCGAGTGTTCGCAGGGCCGCCTGGTGGCGGACTGGGAGGTCGAGGCGATGCTCGCCTACTTCTGGACGCTGGAGATCACCGTGGGGGATCTGGGGCTCGGGGAGGCGGAGCGGGCTGCCGTGGTCCTTGGGCTCGAGGGGGAAGCAGGGCGGGCCGAGGCGCTGGACCTGCTGCGCGGACGCTTCCTGGCCGCCTCGCCGGCGACGGCCGCTGACCCCCCAGCGGACCGCTCGCTGGGCTACGGGAACGCCGGGGACGCCGATCGCGGCGGCGTGATCTACGAGCGCAGCTGCATGCACTGCCACGACCGCGGCCGCCCGGGGAAGCTGGTCCCGCTGCGCGAGGGCAAGAACGACGAGGCGCGCCTCTTTCGCCAGCGGACGAAGCCGGACAACCGCTCGTACTTCCAGGTGATTCGCTACGGAACCCGGGCCCGCGGGGTGCCGATGGTCTACATGCCCTTCTACCCGGCGGAGCGCTTGTCGGACGCCCAGGTGGACGACCTCAGCGCCTGGATTCGGCAGAGGGCAGGGGAGTGATGGGGCTGTCTCGGACCCTCTGGCTGGGCTTCGCGCTCGTGCTGTTGACGCCCGCGGCACAGGCCGCGCCGCCGGTCGGGCCGGCGCAGCTTCAGCTGACCGGGGAGGAGGCGCCGCCTCGGATCACGGATGCGCGCTTCCGCCGGCGTCTGAGCCTGCTGGAGCAGCGGCGCGTGGCGCTGTCGGTGCACCAGGTGCTGGGCACGTCGGCGATGGTCTCGGTCCTCGCGGGCGCGACCTTGTCCGCCACGAACCTCGGCTTGCAGGCCGGGGGCCTGGACGCTGACACCCGGATGCCGCTGACCACGGCCGAGCGCGTGCTGAACGTGGCGTCGATGGCGAGCTACTCGCCGGCGGGCATCGTCGCGTGGCTGGCGCCGTCCCCGACCGGGAACATCGGTGACAAGCGCCACGGCAAGGGCAACACGACCCGCGATCAGCACATCCTGCTGTCGCTGCTGCACGGGGTCTTCTACGCGACCTACTGGACCACGGGCCTCTTCTCCGCCTACGTCGCGCCCCCGGAGCACGTGCTCGGGCTGAACATCGCGCACACCGCGGCCGGCTTCGCGGCGGGGGGCTTCATCGCCGCCGCCTCGTTCACCATCACGACGCTCTAGAGCCCGGCGCTCAGGGGGCGTCGGTCGGCTCAGTTGGCGCGGTGGCCTCCGGAGGGTCGCTGGCTTCGGCCTGGCCTCCCGCCTCCGCTGCGGCCTCCTGCTCGGCGCGGTGCGCTCGCATCGCGGCTCGCCGCTGGTTCCGCTTCCGGTTGCGGAGGATCTTGTCCAGGTCCGCCAGGTAGAGCGCCTCCACCTGGGCGCGAGCCCACGGGGTCTTGCGCAGGAACTTCAAGCTCGACTTGATGCTCGGGTCGTGGCTGAAGCAGCGGATCTTCACGCGCTCCGACAGCTCCCACCAGCCGTGGCGCTCGACGAGCTCCTCGACGATGGTCTTCAGCGTGACGCCGTGCAGGGGGTTGTTGGGCTGTTCCTCGCTCACGGGGCTCCTCGGAGAGGGGCGGAGTGTAGTCGTTGATGCCCTCGGGGCGCTGACCAGCCGCCGGCTGCTCGGCCCCGCTCGTCGGCCACCGGGCTGCCCGGCTCGCCTCGGAGGCCAGTCAGTCAGTAGTCTTGAGGGATGATGGCCAACTTCGAGCACTCCCTTGACCAGCTGCGAACCCTCGAGGCGATCGTCCGGCTCGGCAGCTTCGCGGCGGCGGCGCGGGAGCTGCACCGGGTCCCGTCCGCCATCAGCTACACGATCCGCTCCCTGGAGGACGGGCTGGGCCTGACCCTCTTCGACCGCAGCGGGCACCGCGCGGTCCTGACGGAGGCGGGCCGGCGGGTGGTCGAGGCATCCGGCGCGGTGCTCGACGGGGCGGCAGCCCTCGACCACGTCGCGGCCCAGCTCCGCGCCGGGTGGGAGGGCCAGCTGCGGGTCGTCGTCGATGGCGTGCTGCCGATGGAGGCGGTCCTGGCCGCGCTCTCGGCCCTCGGTCGGCAGGCGATGCCCACCCGCGTGCAGATGGAGGTGGAGTACCAGTCCGGCGTGCAGGCCCGCTTCGGCCAGCTCCGCGCGGACCTGATGCTGGTGCTGGAGCACGAGCCCGACGCCGACCACCTCGCCGAGCCGCTGCCGGAGCTGCCCATGCGCGTGGTGGCCGCGGCGGCGCACCCGCTCGTGTCGCGGGTGGGCGCGCAGCGGGCGGAGCTCGGTGAGCACACCGAGCTGGTGGTGAAGGACTCGGCCCCGCGCTTCGCGGAGAACCCGCGCGAGTCCTGGTTCGGCAGCCGCCGGGTGATGCACCTGAGCGACTTCCACGCGAAGCGGCAGGCGCTGCTGGCTGGGGTCGGCTTCGGCTGGATGCCGCTGCACCTCGTCCGGGGCGACCTGGCCTCGGGCGCCCTGGTTCCGCTCGACCTCGCCGAGGCGTCGATGTGGATCTACCGGCCGCAGATCGTGCGCCGACGGGATTCGCCCCCCGGGCGCGCGGGAAACCTGTTCCTGGCGAGCCTTCGACACGCATTAGGTCAAAAGGACTGATGAAGATGGCGGAAATGGTTCGCTTTCACTGAGGTGTGAGGCGTTGGATGCTGCGGCTGGGAGAACTCCATGCTTCGACTCGCGACCCTCTTCGTCCTTCTCGTCGGCTGCGGCCAGAGCCTCCCCGAGCCCGTGCCCTACCTGGACGACGACGACGCGGCGAACGACGACGACGACGCCACGGCGGCGAACGGAGACGACGACGACAGCTCCGTCGGCTCCGTTGGCGACGACGACGACGACGACGCGACCTCCGACGACGACGACGCCACCGGAGACGACTGCATCGAGCTCAGCCGCGCCGTCTACGTCGTCGGCCGCACGGACAGCGAGCTCTACAGCTTCGCCCCCGGCGACGGCTCCCTGACCTTCGTCGGCGAGCTGGACTGCGACTCCCTCGGCTTGGGGACCCCGGCTTCGATGGCGGTGACCCGCGACGGCGTCGGCTACGTGCGCTGGTCGGACAACTGGCTCTACGAGGTGGACCTCACGACGGCGGACTGCAGCCCGACCTCCTACACGGGCGGCGGCTTCGGCTCCTTCGGCATGGGCTACTCGACCGACAACGCGAGCACGACGCTGGACACGATGTACGTGGCCAACTCCACCACCCTCGGGGTCTTCGACGAGGCGAGCTGGACGATCAGCACGATCGGCGCGCTGCCCAGCCAGTCGGAGCTGACGGGCAACAGCCTCGGTCAGCTCTGGGCTTTCCTGCCGCTGGAGCAGCCCGCCCTGCTCGCCGAGCTGGACCACAACAACGCGTCGATGCTCCAGCAGATCAACCTGCCGAGCTTCCCCAACCCACTCGACATCGACGCCTTCGCCTTCGCCTGGTGGGGTGGCTCGCTGTGGCTCTACGTCAGCGAGTATGGCTTCGGGCGCAGCACCGACGTCTACGAGGTCGACCCCAGCACGGGCTCCATGACGCTCCGGTGGCCCGATCTCGGCATCGACGTGGTCGGCGCCGGCGTGTCCACTTGCGCCCCGGTGAGCCAGCAGCCCTGACCGTCGTCGTGCGTGCACCCGGCCCGCGGTTGGTACAACCAAGCGCTCGGACTGCCCCGGAGCACGCATGGCCCTGCGCTATCGATTCAACAAACGCCTGCTGAGCGCGGAGCAGCTCGAGCGCATCCGTCGCTTGCCGCTCGTGGACGAGGGCCACGGCTACGACCGCTACGGCATGAGCCACGACGGGGTCGCGTTCATCGTCGGCCTGCTGATGCCGCTCTACGAGCGCTACTTCCGCGTGCAGTCCCACGGCATCGAGCACGTGCCCCGCGAGGGCGGCGCCATCCTGGCCTGCAACCACAGCGGCACCGTGCCCATCGACGCGATGATGATGTGCGTCGACGTGCTCCTGAAGGCGGAGACGCCGCGCGCCCTGCGGGTCGTCGTCGACCACTTCGTGGACCTGATGCCGGCCATCAACGTGCTCTACGCCCGGGGCGGCGCGGTGGGGGGCAGCCGGGCGAACTTCCACGACCTGCTGAGCCGCGGCGAGCTGGTGGGTGTCTTCCCCGAGGGTCTGCCGGCCATCGGCAAGCCCTTCTGGAATCGATACGAGCTGCAGGACTGGCGGCCGGGCCACGCCGAGCTGGCGATTCGGCACCAGGTGCCCATCGTGCCCTGCGCCGTGATCGGCGCCGAGGAGCAGTGGCCGCAGATCGGGCGCATCCCGGGGGTCAACTTCCTGGGCAGCCCCTACATCCCCATCGTGGCGACGCCGCTGCCGATGCCGGTGCGCTACCACATCTGGTACGGCGAGCCGATCGACATCCCCTCGCTCTACCCCGCCGAGGAGTGCCGGCGCCGATCGGCCGTGGAGGAGGCCTCCGGCCTCGTGAAGAGCGCCGTGGCCGGCCTGATCGAGCGGGGGCTCGCCGAGCGGGAGGGGGTCTTTCGATGAACGTCCTGGTCACTGGAGCCAGCACGCCCCTGGGCGAGCGCCTGGTGGAGGCGCTGCTCGCCGACGAGTCCGTCGGCACCGTGTTGGCCCTCGCCATCGAGCCCGCGGCGAAGCTGCCGGCCATCCTGCGCCGCGACGGCGTCGTCGCGCTCAACGCCGACCTGACCCAGCACCGCCAGGTGCGCGAGCTGCTCTTCGGCCCGGCCTTCGAGCACCACATCGACGCCGTCGTGCACCTCGCCATGCACCGCCGGGCCTCGGACGCCGGCCGGCGGGTGCGGCGCCTCAACGTCGACGCCACCCAGCTGCTGCTGCGGCTCGCGGAGGAGCACCCGACCATCAAGCGCTTCGTCTTCCGCAGCTCGTCGTCGGTGTACCGGCTGCGGGCGGGGGCCCCGTCGATCCTGCGCGAAGACGCCGAGCTGGCACTGAACGGTGGCCCCCAGTGGCTGCGGAACCGCGTCGAGGCCGACGTGATGGTGGGCACCCGGATGGGGCAGTCCGACCTGCGCGTGCTGGTGCTGCGTTGCGCCGAGCTGCTCGCGCCGGACGTGGGCAGCCAGCTGCACGACTACCTGCGCTCGCGGGTGTGCCTGCGGCCGATGGGCTTCGACCCGATGCTGAACCTGCTCTCGGTGGAGGACACGGTGCGCGCGCTGCGCCTGGCCCTCGTGGCCGATGCAGAGGGGATCTTCAACGTGCCCGGCGCGGACTCGCTGCCCCTCACGGACGTCATCCGCCGCTCTGGCCGCGTCGAGCTGCCCACCCCCGGCCCCTGGCTGGGGCCCCTCTACCGGTGGCGGGGCAAGGCCCGGCGCACCGACTTCCGCTACGACCTCAACGCCGAGCGGCTGCACCACACGGGCATCCTGGACGGCGCGCGCGCCGCGAAGCTGCTCGGCTA
>JAJDAI010000019.1 GCA_029261955.1 Deltaproteobacteria bacterium
GGCCTTGGGTGAGGCGGCGGTGCTGCTGGCCCTGGAGACGCTGGACGAGGCGCAGGCCCGCGGCGCCACCATCTACGCCGAGGTCGTCGGTGGCGGCTTCGCAGCCGACGCCTTCCACATGACCGCGCCCGACCCCAAGGGCGGCGGGCTGGAGCGCGCGGTGCGCCAGGCCTTCGCCGACGCCGGCGTGGGCCCCGCGGACGTGGACTACATCTCGGCCCACGGCACCGGGACCGTCTTCAACGACGGCATGGAGCAGGTGGCCTTCGCGCGCATCTTCGGCGAGCTCGCCGAGGCCGATGCGATGCCGCCCGTCAGCGGCGTCAAGGCGGTCTTCGGGCACACCCTCGGCGCGGCCGGAGCGCTCGACGCGCTGGTCAGCATCCTCGCCCTGCGCGAGGGCACGCTCCCGCCGACGGTGAACCACGAGGCCCCCATCGCCGAGTGGGACTTCGTGCCGGGCGCTGCCCGCTCGGGGGCCGAGCTCGACGTGGCGCTGAGCACCAACTCGGCCTTCGGCGGCAACAACTCCGCCGTCATCCTCCGCCGCTGGGGCTCTGCATGAGGCTCTTCATCAGCGGCGTCGGCACGGTCACGGCCGCGGGCCTCGGCCTGGAGCCCCTCGCAGCCGCGCTGCGCGACGGCGTGCCCCGGACCGACGAAGAGGTCCGCGAGGGCGAGTTCGTCTCCGTGGGGCGTGTCGGTCGGCTACAGGACAAGGCCTCGGCCGCGCTCTACCGCCGCTGGGGCCAGCTCGACAGCTACAGCCGCTACGGCTTCGTGTCCGCGCGCCAGGCTCTGGAGGACGGCGGCTTCGGCGGGGACGCCGACCGCACGGAGATCGGGGTGCTCCTCGGCACGGCCTTCGGCTGCATGGAGGAGAACCAGAAGTTCGACCGCTTCGAGGTGGACGAGGGCAAGCTCGTCGGCGCCTCGCCGCTGGTCTTCAAGGGCACGGTCGACAACGCCCCCGCCGGCTGGGTGTCGGTCGCCTTCAAGCTCAAGGGCCCCAACGCGACCTTCGTCTCCGGCGACGGCGCGGCGCTGGAGGCCCTGTGGTCGGCCGAAGGCCTGCTCCAGCGCGGCCGCGCCCCGGCGCTGCTCGTCGGCGGTGTCGAACGCTTCGTGGACCTGCACCTGCTGCTCCGGCGCGCCGACCCGGCGAAGAACGAGGCCCTGCTCTCCGAGGGCTCGGGCCTGCTGCTCGTCGAGCGCGAGGACTCCTTGCAGGCCCGCGGGCGGGATGTCTCGGACACCCACGCCGAGCTGCTCGGGGTGGTTCGCCACCGGGGCTCCCTCGAAGACGGGGTGGCCGCGGCCATCGACCGCTTCGATTTGGCTGGCCAGGTGGGGCTCGTCTCCCTGGCGCTCCCCTCAGACGTCGCCGTGCCGGATCTCGGGATCGAGACGGTCTGCGACAAGGGCTCCCTCGGGGAGCCGCATGGGGCCTGGGGAGGCCTCGCGATCGCTGCGGCGATCACCCGATGCGACGGCGGCTGGGGCGGGAAGCCCGCGGCCATCGTGCACGCGTTCGGGGAAGGCAACGAAAGCTTCTACGCGGTGCTGCGCGCTTCAGGCGCAGCCCAGGAGGTGTCATGACACAGCCGAAGGTTGTCGTCACCGGAATGGGCGCCATCGTGCCCCACGGGGACGATGTGGATCAGGTCTATCGGGACGTCGCGGGCGGCGTGAACGCCTGCGGGCGGATCACGAAGTTCGATCCGACGGGGTTCCTCTGCCAGATCGGCAGCGAGGTCCGCTACCAGTTCGATGCGCCGACCGAGGTCGGCCCCTACACGGTGCACAACGAGGCCCTGCGCTTCACCGCGGGCGCCGCGGAGCGCGCGCTGCGCTACGCCGGCCTGACGGCCGCGACGGGTGAGGGCATGGACCGGCGGACGGTCGTGCTGTCCACCGGCGTCGGCCCCGCGAACATCAACTTCCTGGGGCCCATCGCCCTGCGGGTGCACGGCGTCGATTCGGATCCCTACGCGGCGGACCTCTCGTCCTTCTACGCGCAGGCCCCGAGTCAGCCGGAGGCCGAGGGCCTGGACGACTTCCACCTGGACACCGCGGCGCCCATCGCCGCCGTCCTGGCGGGCGCGGCCCACGTCTACAACACCGCCTCCGCCTGCGCGTCCGGCTCCCACGCTGTCGCCGATGGCGCGGCGCTCATCGCCCGCGGTGAGGCCGACGTCGCGCTGGTCGGTGGCATCTGCACCCCGGTCACCCGCGTGCTGGTGCCCGGCTTCGCGATGCTCAAGGCGCTGTCCACGCGCAACGACGACCCGGAGCACGCCTCCCGTCCCTTCGACGCAGGCCGCGACGGCTTCGTCATGGGCGAAGGCGCGGCCATGCTGGTCCTCGAGTCCGAGGAGCACGCGAAGGCTCGCGGCGCGACCATCCTCGCGGAGGTCGCCGGCTGGGGTTACAGCTGCGACTCCTACCGCCTGACCGACCCCGAGCCGGGCGGTGTGGGCATGCGGCTGTGCATGGTGCGCGCCCTGGAGCGTGCCGGGCTGCCGGCCGAGGCCGTCGACCACGTCAACGCCCACGGCACGAGCACCCCGCTCAACGACGCCGCCGAGACGCTGGCCATCAAGAAGGCCCTCGGGGACCACGCCTACAAGATCCCGGTGTCGTCGAACAAGTCGATGTTCGGCCACCTCATTCATGCCGCTGGCGCCCTCGAAGGCTGCCTGTCGGTCAAGACGATCCTCGAGGGCATCGTGCCCCCGACCATCAACTACGAGACCCCCGACCCGAACTGTGACCTGGACTACGCGCCCAACGTGGGGCGCGAGCAGAAGGTCGATGTCGTGCTCAAGAACTCCTTCGGGTTCGGCGGCATGAACGTGTCGGTCGTCTACAAGCGATACGAGGGCTAGGGCCATGACCGCTGATCGCATTGTCGTCACCGGCTACGGCGCCGCCACCCCCTTCGGCCGCGGGGCCGAGACCATGCACCAGGCGATGGTTCGCGGCGAGACCGCCGTGACCGCCCTGGACGAGCCCCGCGCGTCGTTGAGCCCCGGATACGGTGCCATCGTGTCCATGGGCCCGAAGGACATCCGCAAGCTGCCCAACTCGCGCGCCATGCGCCCGGGCACCATGACCCGCTACACCTTCCTGTCCACGCTCGCCCTCGGCGACGCCATGGCCCAGGGGGAGACGCCCTGGGACGACGGGGACGGCTCGCTCGAGCGCGGGCTCTACGTCGCGAGCTACACAAACTCCGACCGCTTCGACAAGTACGTGCGCTTCGCGCACCACGTCAGCGGCGAGAAGGACGGCGAGCCGACCATCGTGGACAGCCGCGTCAGCGACGCGATCCGCAAGTTCTCGGGCTTCGAGTTCCTGAAGCTCATGAACAACATGCCGGCCGCCCACGGCGGCATCCACGGTCGCTGCCAGGGCCCCTGCAACACCTTCCTCGGCACGCCCTCGGGCGGCATCCAGGCCATCGGCCGGGCGGCGGCGGTCATCCGCGACGGCCTGGCGACGACGATGTACGCCGGCGGTGTCGGCTCGTCGGTGCACGACCAGATGATGATGGTGCGCGCCACCCGTGGGCTGAGCTCGTCGCCTGACGTCGCCCCCGAGCTGGCCGGCGCCCCCTTCGACTCCAGCGCCACGGGCATCGTCCCG
>JAJDAI010000181.1 GCA_029261955.1 Deltaproteobacteria bacterium
GTCCTTCTTGCGCGGCAGGTGGTCGACGGCGTTGCGGAGGAAGTGGACGTAGCAGCGCTGCCAGACCGCCTCGGGCAGGGTCTGGGTGATGGCACTGATGAGGCCCTCGTGGGCGTCGCTGACCACGAACTCCACCCCGGAGAGTCCGCGCTTCTTCAAGCCGATGAGGAAGTCCTTCCACGACGTCAGAGACTCCTTGTTCGCGAGCTCCACCCCGAGCACGCAGCGGCGGCCTTCCCAGTTGATCCCGATGGCGACCAGCACCGCGCGCTTGCGCACGACGCCGTGCTCGCGGACTCGCTCGTAGCGCGCGTCCACGATGAGGTACGGGTAGGCCTCCTCCAGCCGACGCTCGGCGAACTGCCGCAGCTGTGCGTCCAGGCGCTTGTTGAGCCGGCTGATGGTGCTGGCCGAGAACTGGTGCCCGCACAGCTCCTCGGTGATTGACTTCACCTTCCGGGTGGAGACGCCCTTGACGTACATCTCCATCATCGCGAGCACGAGCGCCTTCTCGCTGCGCTCGTAGCGGTCGAACAGCTCGGTGCTGAAGCGGCCAGCGCGGTCCTGAGGCACGCGCAGCTCGATCTTGCCGACTCGGGTCACCAGCGAGCGGGTGTAGTGGCCTGCACGGTGGCCGGTCCGGGTCTGGGTCCGCTCGTAGCGACCGGCCCCGATCGCCTCGGCGAACTCGGCCTCAATGAGCTCCTGACAGGCGGTCTTGACCAGCTCGAGCAGCAGGTCCTTGTCCTCGCGGACCAGGTCGTGGATCTTCGTCTTGGGCTTCCTGGGCATCTGGCACTCCTTCTGTTGTGGTGATCGAAGAAATGCCATGCCTGGGAGGCCCATCCCCCCTTGAAAATCGAAAGTGCAGAGAAGTCGCAACGCTATCCGAATTCGAGGGGGTGTAGGCTCGATGAGGAGGGGCACATCCTTGGAGCAGGATTTCGGAGAAGCGACCGACGACGAGGTCTTCGCGGCCTCTCGGCCGGAGGGCTGGCAGCGGGCGCTGCGCACCATCGGGTGCCCCATCATGTTGGCCGGCTCGGCGGCGGCAGCCTGGGCCGTTGTCGGTGCGGTCGGAGCGGTCACCTGGCCCTGGTTGGGCTGGGTGGCGGGCGGCGTGGCCTTCCTCGTGGCCCTGCCCAGCCTGCTCGGCCTCGTCGCGGCCTTTGCGGGCCTGGGAAAGAACCGCGCGCGGCGCGAGCTGAGGCAGCGTGTCGGGCAGGGCTCCTTCGAGGAGGCGGTGCGGCGCACGGCGGCCGACCTGTCGGGGCTGGCCGAGGGCGAAGCCGGCGAGGTCCTGCTGCTCCGGGGACGGCGGGTCGATGGAGGCCTGCACCTGCACCTTCGGCTGGACGCGCGCGAGCACGAGGACGGCGCGGTCGCTCGCCTCGAGGCGGTCCGCGGGCCCGGCCTGAACGTCTACGACATCAAGCTGACGGGCCTGGAGGGCTGGCAGAAGCTGGCGATGGACCCCGGTGGCGAGTGGCTCGATCGGCTGCGCGCCCTGCCCCGGGACGGCCTGGGCTCCGAGGTGCCCCGGGCTCGCTACCGCTTCGAGGGGGCGCTCATCGACGTGGGGCAGGGCCAGCAGGTGCTGCGCTTCGCGACGGCCTTCGACGAGCTGGATTCCGGGGATCCCCTGCACGCAGCCCTGGCGGACCTGCTCGCCGTGCCGGGATGGGACCTCGCCATGGACTACCTGCCTGACGTCTGACCGCAGTCTGCCGAGCGGCTATTCTCCGCCCGTGCCTGGCAACCCCAACCCGACCACGTCTCCGCGATCGACCGACATCGAGGGCGTCCGGATCCAGGATCTGTCCTGGTACGACGACCAGCGCGGTGGCCTCTCCGTCCTCCTTCGCAACGACCAGAGCGAGCTCTTCGGGGACCGCTTCGGTCAGGTCTACGTCACGACCGTCATGCCCGGCGTGGTGAAGGCCTGGCACCGGCACGAGAAGCAGTGGGACCGCATGGTCTGCCTGTCGGGGCGCACGCTGCTCGTGCTGCTGGACGGCCGGCCCGAGTCGCCGACCCGCGGGGCCATCGTGGAGCGCGTGCTGTCCATCAGGCAGCACCAGCTGGTGCTCATCCCGCCCGGCGTCTGGCACGGCTTCAAGTGCATCGGTGTCGACGAGGCCCTGGTCCTCAACGTGCCGGACCAGCGCTACGACGTCGACCAGCCCGACGAGCAGCGCTTCCAGCCGGAGGCCTCGCCGATCCCGGGCGCGCTGCCCTACGACTGGGCCTGCCACGACTTCTGAGCCGCTCGCGGACCTCCGCCTGCCCGACGGTGTCCTCGTGCGCGACCCCGGGGCGCTGGATGCGTTCTCCGGCGACGAGTCGGTCGTGGCGCCCGTGCGCCCGCTGGCTGCGGTCCGGGCTCGCTCCGTCGCGGACGTGCAGGCCACCCTGAGCTGGGCTTCGCAGCACGGCGTGCCGATCACGGCGCGCGGCGGCGGGACCGGCAAGGCCGGCGGCTGCGTGCCCGACGCGCACGGCGTCGTGCTGAGCCTCGCGGAGCTGGACTCCATCCGCTCGGTCGAAGCGCGGCACGGCTGGGCCGAAGTCGACGCCGGCGTCATCACCGGGCCCTTCCGCGAGGCGATGGAGGAGCAGCGGCTCTTCTACCCGCCGGACCCCGGGGCCCTCGACGCCTGCACCCTGGGCGGCAACGTCGCCACGAACGCCGGCGGGCCCGTCGCGCTGAAGTACGGCGTGACTCGCGACTACGTGCTGGGCGTCGAGGCGGTGCTGGCCGACGGAACGAAGCTGGAGCTGGGGCGACGTCAGCCCAAGGGCGTGGCGGGCTACGACCTCGCGCGGCTGCTGGTGGGCAGCGAAGGCACCCTGGCCGTCATCACCGGCGTGCGCCTGGGCGTGCTGCCGCGGCCCCGCGAGATCCTGGCCGCGCTGCTGCCCTTCGCGTCCATCGACGACGCCGCGGACGCCGTCGCCCGCTCGCGCCTGCTGGGGCTCAGGCCCCGGGCGCTGGAGTTCTTCGACCGGACCGCATTGCAGCGAGCGGCCCGCAGCCCGGGCTTCCCCCAGGATCCCGCCTGGGGTGCGCTGCTGTTGGTGGAGTTCGACGGGGAGCCGGGGGAGCCCGAAGCTGCGCTGTTGCGCTTCGTCGAGGGCCTCGACAAGGCGCCCCTGGACGTGCAGGTGGCCACCGGGGAGGCGCGCCGTCGCGACCTGTGGCGGCTGCGGCGCGAGACCTCGAGGCTGGTCAAGGCCGGCGCGGCGGGGTGGATCACCGAGGACGTCGCGGTGCCGGTCGGCTCCGTGCCGGAGCTCGTGGCGCTGCTGCCGGGCCTGGGCGAGCGCTTCGGCCTGTGCGCGCTCGCCTACGGCCACGCGGGCGACGGGAACCTGCACGTGAACCTGATCTGGGACGAGCCCGAGGCGGGCGAGCAGGCCGAGGCGGCCGCGGACGCCGTCATCGAAGCCGCCCTGCGTCTCGGCGGCACCATCTCGGCTGAACATGGCATCGGCCTGGCCAAGCGACGCTTCCTGCCGCGCGAGATCGGCGACCGCAGCCTCCAGCTGATGCGTGCCCTGAAGGACCAGTTCGATCCGAAGGGCATCCTGAACCCGGGCAAGGTCCTCGGCGGGCCGTGGTAGACAGGTCCGCATGACGCGCCTCTTCGCCCTCCTGCTCCTCATCGGCTGCCCGAGCGAGCCCGGCCCCGCCGAGGCGCCGCGCCCGCCCGAAGCCTGCCGAAGCGAGTCCACGCCCGACACCTGGTTCAGCGACCAGTCCGACGCCATCGGGCTGCGGGAGCTGGTGGTCGAGGGGAATCGCCTCTCCATCACCGACCTGGACAGCGACGGCTGGCCCGACCTCGCCGTGTCGAGGGCCACCAACGGCCTGCGCGACGACTTCGAGGGCACCCGGCAGCACCACCTGCTGCGCAACACGGGTGGGGACGGCTTCGAGGACGTGCTGGAGTCGAGCGGCTTCTCGGCCACCCGCGACGGGGACGTGGGCCGCGCCTGGAACTTCGCGCTCTGGGGAGACGTAGACAACGACGGGGACCTCGACGGCCTCGCCATCGTGGCGAAGCACGAAGTGGACGCGGACCACCCCGATCTCGGGGACCGCAGCGAGGTGCTGCTGAACGACGGCGGCTCCTTCACCTTCGCCGAGGCCGACGACCTGCAGGCCGTCTGGGCCAACTCGACCTCGGCATCCCTGCTCGACGCCGACCGCGACGGCTGGCTGGACCTCTTCGTGGGCAACCAGTACGGCGTCTTCGGCAACCACGCGACCTCCGAGCAGGACCGCTACTACCAGGGCCGCGCCGACGGACGCTTCCGGGACCGCACGGAGCAGGCGGGGCTGAGCGTGGACAGCGGAGGCATCCCGGGGACCGCCACCGCGGCCGCCTACTCCGCCGACATGGGCCAGAACGTGCGCTGGGCGACCTTCGGCACCACGGTCTGCGACACCGACGGGGATGGGGACGCCGACCTGCTGACCCAGACCTACGGCCGCGGGCTCAACCAGCACTGGGAGAACCAGGGCGACGGCACCTTCCTGTCCCGCACGGCCGAGTCCGGCTGGCACAGCGACCTGGCCGAAGGCGGCGGGGACTACTCCACCGACCAGCGCTTCCGCTGCCACTGCCAGGGGGCCGGCGCGGCGACCGAGGAGTGCCAGGGCGTGCCCAACCCGATCATCGGCTGCACGCCCGGTGGCTGGACGCCGGGTTGGGACGACCAGCCGCACCGCCTCGCGGGGAACACCTTCTCCGCGGCCTGCGGGGACCTGGACGGCGACGGCGATCTGGACGTGGCCACCGGCGAGATCCGCCACTGGTGGACCCCCGGCGCCTCGGACCCCTCCACCGTGCTGTGGAACGACGGCGGGGATGTCACCGGCTGGGAGCGTCGCCCGCTCGAGGACATCGGCCTCGCCCTGGAGCAGACCACCAACAACTGGAACGAGGGCGACCTCACCGTCGCCATCGCCGACCTCGACAACGACGGCCACGCCGACATCCTGCGGCCCCAGTCCGACTACCCCGACACGCACATGCGGCTGTTCCACAACGACGGGGACGGCACCTTCACGCAGCGCGCGGCCGAGGTGGGGATCGACTTCCAGCGCGCGGCCAGCGTGGCCCTGAGCGACTTCGATCAGGACGGCGACCTGGACGTCTTCACGACCTTCTCGCGCATGCGCTGCGACGCGGACTGCGAGCACGCCACGCCGGAGGTGCACTACTTCCGCAACGAGGTCGGCCACACGCGCAACACGCTCCAGGTCCGGCTCGTGGGAACCGGCGGGGTGAACCGCTCGGCCATCGGAGCCCGCGTGGCGGTGACCGCCGGCGGGCGCACGCAGATTCAGGAGCTGGGCGCCGGCGCGGGGCACCAGGGAGTGCAGCACGAGTTGATGTTGTCCTTCGGGCTCGGCGAGGCCTGCATGGCCGACTCCGTGACCGTGACCTGGCCCGACGTCGAGGCCACCACCGAGACCTGGGAGGCGATCCCCGCCAACTGGGCCGTCACCCTGCGCAAGGGCGACGAACAGCCGACCTGGCGAGGATGGGAACCTTGAACGAGCCACACCCCCGAGACCGCTGGATCACCGTCTACGGCCGCAAGCCGGTCTCCGAGGTCCTGGAGAACGAGGAGCTCGCCGTGAGCCGCCTGCTCGTCTCCCACACCGCCCGGGGCGCGGTCGTCGACCGGATCCTGGCGGCCGCGCACAAGCGCTCGCTGAAGGTCGAGCGGGTGACGCCCAAGCTGGTGAACAAGCTGTCCCGGAACGCCCGCCAGGATCAAGGCGTGGCGGCGGATGTCGAAGCGCCGCGCATGACGACGCTGGAGGCCTGGCTCGAGAACGCGCCCGCGCGGGCCTCCGTCCTGGCCTTCGATGGGGTCACGACCCCGGGGAACGTGGGCCTGATCCTGCGCTCGGCCGTCGCCGCGGGCCTGGACGGCGTGCTCGTGCCGCGCAAGGGCGCCGCGCCCATCAGTCCCCTCGTCATCAAGGCGTCCGCGGGCCTCGCGTTCCAGGCGCCGATCCTGCGCTGCGCCGAGCCCGGTCCGGCGCTGAAGCTGCTGAGCGATCACGGCTTCGTGATCTTCGGGCTGGGCGGGGAAGGCACCGACTCGCTCTTCGACCTCGCGCGGCCCGAGCGCGCCGTCTACGTGCTCGGCTCCGAGTCCGACGGCCTGAGCCCGGCGTCCCGCGAGCAGGTCGATCGCTGGCTGCGGATCCCCATGGCCCGGGGGGTCGAGTCCCTGAACGTGGCCTGCGCCGGGACCCTGGTCGCCTACGCCGCGACGTGGATGAAAGCCTGAGAGCTCGCGAAGAAACCGGATCCCGGCCTGCGGACGACGATCCCTTCGCCGAGAGGCCGCGTCGCTCGCTCGCGGGGGGCGACCCCGCGTCCCTCCCTCCGCACCCTCTCGGCTCGGTCTCGACGCCCTCGGCTTCGGGCCCGATTCCTTCGCAAGCTCTGAGCCCGATGGGTTCTTCTCGCCCGGTATGCTGCCGGGCCGAATCGCCGGGGAACCCGCGAGAACCCCGTCGGTCAAAGGAAACTCGTTGCCCCGCATCATCCCCGACCTGCTGACGGCCGAAGACTTCCCGGTCCAGTTCGGCCGCTACACCCTGCTCGGTGTCGTCGGCGAGGGCGGCATGGCGCGCGTGTACCGGGCGGAGCTGCGCGGGCCCTCGGGCTTCACGAAGCCGGTGGCGCTCAAGGTCATCCGCGCTGCGGTGGCGAGCCGCGGGGAGCGGCTGCGGCGCTCGCTCATCAACGAAGCGCGCGTGGGCGGCCTGCTCAACCACCCCAACGTGGTCGAGGTGAACGACTTCGGCGAGGTCGACGGCCTGCCCTACATCGCCATGCCGCTGGTCAAGGGCGTGGGCATGGAGCGGCTGCTGGCCGTCGTGAGGCCGCTGCCGCCGGGCATCGCGCTCAAGATCGGCATGCAGATCGCCGCGGGCCTGGAGCACGCGCACAACATCCAGGCCGAGGACGGCGCGGAGCTGGTCCACCGGGACCTCAAGCCGTCCAACGTGATGATCAGCCGGCACGGGGCCGCGCGGGTCCTCGACTTCGGCATCGCCAAGGCCACCTCGCTGTCCACGGACGCCACCGACACGGGGCAGACGAAGGGCACGCCGGCCTACATGAGCCCCGAGCAGGTCGCGGGCGAGAGCCTGGACCGCCGCTCGGACATCTTCGCCGTGGGCGCGCTGCTCTACGAGATGGTGACCGGCGACCGCATGTTCGGCGCGGCGTCGATGGTGGCGACGCTCCAGCAGATCGTGGGCGTCGAGAGCCACCTGCTGACCGCGGGCAAGCTCGAGAAGATGGAGGCGGTGCTGTCGGGCATCGCGCCGGTCGTGCACCGCTGCCTGCGCCTGGACCCCGACCTGCGCTACTCGGACACCGTCGAGCTGGAGCACGACCTCGGCGCGCTGCTGGACACCGTGCCCGCGACGCCGCCGCTGCGGGTCTGGATCCAGGGGATCATCGAGGACAACGACCTCGCCCGTGGCACCTTCGACATGACCGAGTCGCTGACCGCGGACAGCCGCGTGCCGCTCGTCGGGCAGGTGCAGTGGAAGGCGGCCGGCACCGGCGGCGTCGGGCCCACGCGCATCCAGATGCAGACGCCGAGCGCATCCGACGTGCCCGAGCCGGCGGCGATGGGTGGCGCGGCGCTCGTGCGTCCCGCGCCGGAGCCCCAGGCCCCAGTCGAGCCCGCGCCGCCCCCGGCCGCGTCCCAGGACGTGCAGCCGAAGTCCGAGGCCGAGCTCCAGGACAGCTTCTTCGAGACGAAGGCCGTCGAGCAGGAGGTCGCGAAGGTGGCAGCGGTCGTGCCGGAGACGCGCGTCATCGAAGCGGTCCACACGCCGCCCGCGCCGCCCCCGAAGCGCACCGGCGACACGGCGCCCTACACCCCGGTCAAGCACTTCCAGCGCTCGATGCTGCCGGTGCTGGTCTTCGCGCTGGGCCTCGGTCTGGCGATCACCGGCGGCGCCGTCGTCGCCGGGCGCTGGGTCAACGCGGGGCCCTCGCCGTCGGAGGTCGCGCTCGCCGAGGTGTCCGCGCAGGAGACCGAGCGGCGCGCGCTGCAGGCCTCGGTCGCGCCGCCGCCCGAGCCCGCCACCCCCCAGCCGGTGGTCGAGCCCGTGCCCGAGGCCACCCCCGAGCCGGTGGCCGCAGCGGTGACGAAGAAGCGCACGACGAAGAAGCGCAGCGCCCGCAAGCCGAAGCGCACCAGCAAGCGCCGACCGCCCCAGGAGATCAAGCCGAAGGCCGAGGCCGCGCCGCCCAGCGTGGGCATGTCCGCGGGCGCCCGGGTGGAGGACCGCACGGGCTCGGCGGTCACCGTGACCTTCGCCGCCAACGCCACGGGCGACCTCGATGCCCTGCCCGTCCTGCACTACCGCAAGCCGGGCGGCGGCTGGAAGCAGCGGGCGCTCAAGGCCGCCGGCAACGACGCCTGGCACCTGACCATCCGCTTCACGAAGGTGAAGAGCGGGGCGATCCAGTACTACGTCGAAGGCAGCCACGGCGGGCAGGCGGTTCGGACCGCCACCCGGGGCGCCCCCAAGAGCCTGGCGATCAAGTGAGCTCCCCCGTCCTGACCCTGCTCCGCGACCTGGTGGCCCGGGTGTCCGTCACGCCCGACGACGCCGGCTGCCAGGCCCTGCTCGCCGAGCGCCTCGCCCCGCTCGGCTTCGAAGCGAGCCACCTGCGCTTCGAGAACGTCGACAACCTGTGGCTGCGCCGAGGCAGCGCCGAGCCCCTGTTCGTCTTCCT
>JAJDAI010000182.1 GCA_029261955.1 Deltaproteobacteria bacterium
CCGCTGCGGGAGCGACTGCGACGACGACGACCCGGCGCGCTCGACCCTGCTGGCGGAGGCCTGCGACGGGGTCGACAACGACTGCGACGGGGTCTTGCCCAGCGACGAGGGCGACTCGGACGGCGACGGACAGAGCGCCTGCTCCGGCGACTGCGACGACTCGGTCCCGACGACCTTCCTGGGCGCGGGCGAGGTCTGCGACGGGGTCGCCAACAACTGCGAGGGCACGATCGACGAGGGCTGCGAGGGGGACGACGACGACGCGGCGGACGACGACGATGTCGCGGACGACGACGATGTCGCGGACGACGACGATGTCGTGGACGACGACGACAGCGCGGACGACGACGACAGCGCGGACGACGACGACACGACACCAGACGACGACGACAGCGCGGACGACGACGACGTCACCGCGGACGACGACGACGCGACACCAGACGACGACGACGTCACCGCGGACGACGACGACGCGACACCAGACGACGACGACGTCACCGCGGACGACGACGACACGACACCAGACGACGACGACGACTCGACGAGCCAGCCGAACGTTGACGACGACGACGCCACCGAGCCCAGCGACGACGACGACGCAGCCCCCCGCTCCCCCGGGATCCTGCTCAACTGCTCCGCCGCCGGCCCCTCCAGTCCCCTGCTCCTGATGCTGGTCCCGCTGCTGCGCCGCCGTCGTTGATAGACTCCTGCGCCGCAGGAGGACCCCATGGCTTCACACATCCTCGCCATCGATCAAGGCACGACGGGCACGACCGTCATGGTCCTCGACAGCAAGCTCAACGTGCTGTCGAAGGTCAATCAGGAGTTCCCCCAGATCTACCCCCGCCCGGGCTGGGTCGAACACGACCCCGACGCCATCTGGAAGACGGTGGAGGCCGTGGTCCCGCAGGCCCTGCAGAAGGCCGGCATCGACGGCGGCGCGATCGCGGGCATCGGCATCACCAACCAGCGCGAGACGACCGTCGTCTGGCGTCGGCGCGACGGCAGCCCGGTGCACAACGCCATCGTCTGGCAGTGCCGCCGCACCACGGAGTTCTGCCAGGGCTTGAGGGACGAGGGACTCACCGACCTCTTCCGCTCCAAGACCGGCCTGGTGCTCGACCCCTACTTCAGCGGCACGAAGGTGCGCTGGATCCTCGACCACGTCGACGGCGCGCGCGCCGCGGCGGACCAGGGCGACCTGGCGTTCGGGACCATCGACAGCTTCCTGGTCTGGCGCCTGAGCGGCGGCGACACCCACGTCACCGACGTGTCCAACGCCTCGCGCACCCTGCTCATGGACCTGAACAGCCTCGCCTGGGACGACGAGCTGCTCGGCCACATCGGCGTGCCCCGCTCCATGCTCCCGGAGATCCGCTCCAGCTCGGAGATCTACGGGCGCACCCGCGGCCTGTCCGTCCTGCCCGACGGCATCCCCATCGCCGGCATGGCGGGCGACCAGCAAGCCGCGCTCTTCGGCCAGGTCTGCTTCCACCCCGGCGAAGCGAAGTGCACCTACGGCACCGGCGCGTTTCTGCTCATGAACACCGGCGACCGCCCGGTGCCCTCCACCCACGGCCTGCTGACGACCGTCGGCTGGAAGGTCGGCGACCAGGTCGACTACGCGCTCGAGGGCTCGGCCTTCATCGCCGGCGCCGCCGTGCAGTGGCTGCGCGACGGGCTGGGCATCATCCAGAGCGCCAGCGAGATCGAGGCCCTGGCCCGCACCGTCTCGGACAGCGGCGGCGTGACCTTCGTGCCCGCGCTCACCGGGCTCGGCGCACCGCACTGGCGGGCGGGAGCTCGCGGGATCATCACCGGGCTCGACCGCGGGGTGACCCGCGGGCACCTGGCGCGCGCGACGCTCGAGGGCATCGCGCTCCAGAACACCGACGTGCTCCGGGCCATGGAAGCCGACAGCGGCGTGAAGCTCAAGGCCCTGAAGGTGGACGGCGGCGCGGCGGCAAACGACCTGCTCATGCAGCTCCAGGCCGACCTGCTGAACGTGCCGATCGTGCGCCCGCAGATGCTCGAGACCACGGCCCTCGGCGCCGGCCTGCTCGCGGGCCTGGCGACGGGCGTCTGGGACAACAAGGAGGAGGCGCGCGACGCCTGGCGCATGGACCGCCGCTTCGAGCCGAACATGGACGCCGCTGAGCGGGACGAGCGCCTCGCGCGCTGGACCTCCGCCGTCGAACGGGCCTGAAGCCATGAAGCGCGCACTTCCCTGGGTCATCGGCGGGGCGATCGTCTTCGCCATCGTGCACTTCGCTCGCGACAAGGGGATGGAGGACCCGGTGGTGCCGCCTGCCTCGGAGACGGCGCCGGCCGAGCCCACCGAGTCCCGCGTCCCGCCCGCCCGCGTCCCGCCGAGCGAGCCCGCGCCGAGCCAGCAGGAGCCTTCCACCGAAGAAGCCGAAGAAGCCGAAGGGGCGGACGGAGCGGCGGAGCCAGCCGAGGGCTCCAACCCCTTCGCCGTGCTGCTCGACCAGGGCCAGGCCTTCACGGACGAGGCGGCGGGCATGCAGGACATGAGCACCCTCGACCCCGACGACGAGGCCTACGACCCGCTGACCGAAGCACGTCAGATCTTCCACGACTTCGAGGATGATCTGCGCGGCCACCAGCCCCTGAACCCGCCCGTCTTCAAGCAGCTGCTCAAGAAGCACAAGGAGAGGAACGGCGACATCCTCAAGCGCGCCGACGCGCTGCGAAAGGCCGGTCACCCCGAGTACGCGGCCGACATGATGGGCGAGTGGTCCCGCCTCTACGGCCACTACCAGGCCCAGGCCTACGGCCGCCGCCCCGTGCCCACCGACTGAACGACGCCGCGGCGGTCAGACCCCACCGCGCGCACGCAGCCAGAAGGGGTCGATGCCCGGCTGATCCGGATCGACGAAGCCCCCCGGCAAGGGCGCCGCGATGGCCAGCTCGGGCGCGACCTCGCGGAGCCGCTGGATCGGCTGGTACCAGGCGTGCAGCGCCAGGGCGAAGGTGCCCCAGTGCACCGGAAGCACCACCCGGCCGCGGACCTGTGAGTGCATGCGCGCGGCCTCGTCCGGCCCCAGGTGGATGGTCCCCCAGGCTTCGTGCCACGCCCCGATCTCGATCATCGTCAGGTCGAAGGGCCCCAGCCGCTCCCCGATCTCGGACGCCTGAGCGAAGGGCCCCGTGTCCCCCGAGAACCAGAGTCGGTGGGCGGGCCCCACGAAGGCCCAGGAGCACCACAGCGTGCGGTTCCGCTCCACCCCGCGCGCGCTGAAGTGCCGCGCCGGCGTCGACACGAGCCGCAGGCCGTCAACCTCCACCTCGTCCCACCAGTCCAGCTCCGTGATGCGCTCGGGCGGCACGCCCCAGGACTCCAGGTGAGCCCCCTCGGGCGCGGCGCCGAACCGCTGCAAGCCGAGTCTGGCCAGCCAGGACAGCGGCTCAGCCGCCGAGGACGAACAGGTCGAGCTCGTAGGCGCCGGTCTGCAGCGCCAACGAGGAGCTGGCGACGACGTAGAAGACGTTGCCCGGGAAGAAGAACCAGTCGATGACCGAGTTCAGGCCCTCCCCGCCGTCGTCGTTCTGGGCGATGCGCTGGCAGTCCGAGTCGTAGATCTCGAGGAAGGCGTCGAACTGCGTGCTGGCCAGGTTGAACGAGAAGGAGCCCGTCATCCCGGACTCGAAGCGGTAGGTCTCGAAGTAGTAGGGGCCGCCGCCGTAGGTGCGGTCGGCGGTGTCCAGGTCGCCCGACCAGGCGCCCAGGTTGTTGGTCTGCAGGCCCTGGTCGAAGACCTCGGGGTTCTGGCAGACGGTGCAGATGTCGAGGCCGTCGCAGTCCTGGTCCGCCTCATCGCAGAAGACCTCGGGGGCCTCGGGGTGGATGTCGGGGTCCTCGTCGTTGCAGTCGGCCGGCTGCTCCCAGCCGTCGTTGTCGATGTCGAAGTCCTCTTCGGTGAAGTCGTCGTCGTCCTGGGGCGTCGT
This sequence comes from Deltaproteobacteria bacterium, assembly GCA_029261955.1. GTDB lineage: Bacteria > Myxococcota_A > UBA796 > UBA9615 > UBA9615 > CALCXL01. Next base: position 3,970 of record JAJDAI010000182.1, read on the forward strand.
GTCGTCGTCGTCGTCCGCGCTGTCGTCGTCGTCCTCGGTGACGTCGTCGTCGTCCTCGGTGACGTCGTCGTCGTCGTCCGCGGTGACGTCGTCGTCGTCGTCTGCGGTGACGTCGTCGTCGTCATCCGCCGCGTCGTCGTCGTCGTCGTCGTCGTCGCCACCCACACGCTCGGTGGTCGGCGACGGCGCACCGATGGGCCAGGCGGGCAGACAGCCGACGAGCAGCGCAATGAGCAGGGCGAGGCGCATCAGAATCGCCCCCGCAAGCCGAGGCGCACGCCCTCGCCGTCGTAGCCCAGGGAGAAGCCGTCGAGGCGGGGCACGGGCCGAGCCGCCGACGGGCGGGCCTGGCCGCTCGGGCGGCTCTTCGCGATGACCACGGCGCCGATGACCTCGAGCGCCACCCCGATGCCGAGGATGGGCGCGCCCATGGCCGCCCAGGTGCCGCTGTCGTTGCCCTGCACCGCGTGGTGCACGTCGTTGAAGACGAAGACGCCGCCCAGGACCAGGGGCACGCCGCCGCCGATCATCAGGCCGATGCCGGCGCCTCGGGGCGGCGCGGGCCGGGTGCGCAGCGTGGGAGCGGGCGCGTAGTCCCCATCGCGGCGGGCCACGACGCGGCGCTCCAGCCGCTTCCCCTGCTCCACCACGTCGGGCTCCAGCCCCTTGAGTCGGAAGAACTGCTTCAGCTCGTACAGCGCGGCGTCGTAGTTCTCTTCGGCTTCGAGCGCACGCACGAGCACGAGGCGAGCCGGGGCGGTGGCGAAGCTGACGTCGAGGGTCAGGACCTCCTCCGCGAGCTGCCGGGCCAGGCGCCAGTTGCCCTCATCGGCAGCCTTCTGGGCCTGCTTCTGGAGCACGTCGGCCTGGTCGATCGTGTCGAAGCCCCCGACATCCTGGGCGTGAGCCGTCGGAGCTGCGCACAGCAGTGCGGCGGCCAATAGGACCAGCAGCGATCGTCGGACACCCTCCACTGAGGGCTCTATAGCACTGTGGGGGTTGATTCAGAGGGTTCGTCGGGGGGGGGGTCAGGACACCGAGGGGGGTCAGGACACCGAGGGGGGTCAGGGGGAACCCTGCGGGTTCCTTGGCAGAAGCCGGAGGCTTCTACTCGCACCGTCGGGCTCAGAACCCGCGAATCACCAGATCCCCGCTCACCGCCTCGGCCCGCAGGGACGAAGCCGCCGCCGGATCCTCGGTGATCCCCTCGATGGTCACGGAGCCCGAGGCGCTCGCGTCCACGCGGTAGCTGCCGGCCGGCACGCGCAGCACGACATCGCCCTCGCTCGACTCCAGCTCGACCGTGGTCGGGGTCGTGGCGAAGCTGACGTCGATGGCCCCACCGACCGTCGCGATGAAGAGCCCGCTCTCCAGGCCGCTGGCGTCGAGCGTGCCGGACTCGATGTCGACCGTCGTGTCCCCGGTCATCTCGTTGAGCTGCACGGTCCCGTCGCCGAGCTCCACGGTCCCGTCCGTCGCCGGCAGCAGGTCCACGAAGAAGTCGACGAGGCAATCGGCGCGCTCGCCGCACTCGCCCTCGATCTCCAGAACCTGCTGGAGCACCTCGACCCGCACGGTCGGAACCGACACGCCGACGTACTGCGCCACGGCCCGGGTCTGACCCCGATCCAGGCTCGGATTCACGATGACGTTGCCGCTGTCCACGGAGAGCCCGTACCGCACGTAGTCGCGCGTGTGCTCGTAGTCGGTGGCGTCGATCGTGCGCTGGCAGCCGGCCAGCAGCATCAGCGAAGCGAAAAGGAACATCAGCTGCCGCATCATCGGCTCCCTTGACCCGGCACCAACCCGGCGCCATTCTCCCGCGGATGTCCGCGAACCCCTTGCGATCGTTGCTGCTGGTGGCGCTTCTCGCCATTCCGCAGCAGGCCTCCGGCAAGGACCTGCAGACCTCGATCTTGCAAGCGCAGGATCAGGCTTTGTCGGCCCTCGTCAACATTCAGCCCATCACCGAGTCGTTTACGCGCGGTGAAGCGCGCAAGCAGGCCTCCGTTGGGAGTGGCTTCCTGATCGATGATCAGGGCCACATCGTGACCAACTACCACGTCGCGGGCCGAGCCAAACAGCTGATGGTCACGCTCTCCAACAAAGAGCGCGTCGAGGCGGAGCTGGTCGGCGAGGACCCGCTGACGGACCTGGCGATCATCAAGATCCCGACGGAGACGGTGGAGGAGTTCGGCCTCGTGCCGCTGGCCTTCACGACGAGCTCGACGCTGCACGTCGGCCAGTTCGTGCTGGCGCTGGGCTCGCCGCTGGCCCTCGCGCGGACCATGACCTTCGGCATCGTCAGCAACACCGAGCGCTACCTCGCCGACGGCATGTCGCTGCCCACGGGCGAGCGCACCGGCGAGTTCAACACCTGGATCCAGACGGACGCAGCCATCAACCCGGGCAACAGCGGCGGGCCGCTGATCAACCTGTCGGGCCAGGTGGTCGGCGTGAACGCGCGCGGCGCGATGTTCGCGGACAACATCGGCTTCGCCATCCCCGCGGACACGGCGCGGCGCGTCGCGCACGACCTCATCGAGATCGGCGAGGTGCAGCGCAGCTACGTCGGCGTTCGCTTCCAGCCGCTCAAGGACTGGGAGGGCCTCTTCGAGGTCACCAAGGGCGAGGGCGTGCTCGTCGCGAGCGTCGAGGAGGGCGGGCCGGCCGCAGCGGCGGGTCTGAACGCCGGCGACATCCTGCTGACCTACGGCGGCGAAGAGGTCGGGGCGCGCTTCGACGAGGAGCTGCCCGGGCTCTACCAGCTGCTGGCGGAGACCGAGGTCGGCGCCGAGGTGCCGCTGACGGTCATGCGCCGTGGCCAGGGCCGCCTGGACTTGAAGCTGAAGACGGTGAACACCGGCCGGCTCCAGGGCGACCGCTTCGAGGCCGAGCACTGGGGCTTCGCGGTCAAGGGGATCACCGAGCAGATGGTCTTCGACCTGGACCTGCAGGACAACACGGGCGTCGTCGTCGAAGGCGTGCGCACGGGCGGACCGGCGCACCGCGGCAAGCTCCGCCGGGGCACGGTCGTGCGTTCGGTCGAGGGCCAGTCGGTCGCCGACCTCGCGGGCTTCCAGGCGCTGTACGAGAAGCTCGGGGACAGCCCCGTCGTGCTCATCGTCCAGCGACACGAGAGCCAGTGGTACGTCCTGGTCGAGAAGAACGGGGAGAACGGACAGTGAGGCGCGCAACCGTCCTGATTCTCGTCGCCTTGATGCTGCCCGGAGCAGCGCAGGCCCGTCGCAACAAGGCCCAACCGGTCCCGAAGTTCTACGCCGAGGCCTCGCAGACGCTCGCCACGGTGGAGTTCGTGCAGGAGTTCGTCGCAGGAGGCCAGCGGCAGCAGACCCGCGGCTACACCGACGGCGCCGTCATCTCCGAGGACGGCCTCATCCTCATCAGCGGCCGCGTGCGCTTCCCCCAGCGGGGCGGCAGCGGGCGGATCAGCGGCGGCTCCCTGCCCGAGCTCAGCGGCTTCGTGCTGCACTTCAGCGACGGGCGTGAACACCAGGCGGAGGTCGTCGGCTTCGACGACGACATGAACCTCGGCCTGCTGCGCATCAGCGACCCGCCGAGCGAGCCCATGCCCCACCTGAACTGGCGCACGGGCTTCGAGGTCGACGTGGGCACCAGCCTGCGCACCCTGACGCTCTACACCGAAGCCTTCGACCGCAAGCCGGTCTACTCGACGGTCATGGTCAACGCGCTGCTCGAGAAGCCGCAGGAGGTCTGGAGCCTCAGCGGAGCCAGCAGCAACCTGCTCGGCGCGCCGCTCTGGGACAGCAAGGGGCGCGCGGTCGGCGTGGTGGCCGAGGTGCCGATGTCGCCCTGGGCCGGCCGCCAGGTCGTACCCGACCTCAGCGGGCCCGTGGGCCTGAGCTACGAGCGCTTCGCGGTCTGGATCGCGCAGACGCTCGAGGGCGAGACGGCCGTGGCCGAGGAAGATCCCGAAGACGCAGACGCCGCCTGGCTCGGCGTCATGTTCCAGCCGGTCAACCGCGAGCTCGCCGAGCACCTGAAGCTCAGCTCCGGCGGCGGCGTGGTGGTCTCCCGGGTCGTGGCCGGCTCCCCCGCCGCGGCCGCGGGCCTGAAGTCGCTGGACATCCTCGTGGAGCTCAGCGGCGAGCGCATCGACGTCGAAGAGGAGGCGGACACCGCGTCCTTCGCCCAGGCCATCCGCGAGCTGAAGCCCGGCACGACGGTCGAGTTCGTGCGCGAAGCCCCGGGCGGCGCGCGGGACGTCGTGCCCGTGACCCTGGTCCAGGCGCCCCGCAGCGAGCTGCACGCGCAGCGCCGCACCAACAAGGCCTTCGCGCTGACGGTGCGCGAGGCGACGATGGACACGCTGCTCGGTCAGCGCCTCGATCCGACCACCCCCGGCGTCGTCGTGGACGGCGCGGAGCGGGCGGGCTGGGCCGGCCTGAGCGGCCTCGGTGTCGGCGTGATCATCCAGCGCATCAACGACCACGAGGTCACCGACCTGGACTCCTTCGAGAAGGCGATGGACGCCATCGAGGCCGAGAAGCCCGAGAAGGTCCTCTTCTTCGCCCGCTTCGGCCGCCGCACGCGCTTCTTCGTGGCCGAGCCCGACTGGGAAGACGAATCCCCGTGAGTCCGCTGCCGGTCGACGAAGGCCCCGAAGGATTCCTCGCGGCCTACGCCGAGCGGATGAAGCCGCTGCGCCTGGAGCACGGCGCGGCCTACTGGACCTTCTCGACCACCGGCGACAGCAAGGCCCAGGCG
>JAJDAI010000183.1 GCA_029261955.1 Deltaproteobacteria bacterium
CGGTGCGCTTCGGGAACGTGCTGGGCAGCAACGGCAGCGTCGTCCCGCTCTTCAAGGCCCAGATCGCCCGGGGCGGCCCGGTCACGGTCACGCACCCCGACATGACCCGCTACTTCATGACGATCCCCGAAGCCTGCCGCCTCGTGCTGCAGGCGGCGGCGCTCGGCGCGGCTGGCGAGGTCTTCGTGCTCGACATGGGCCGCCCGGTCCGGATCGTCGACCTGGCGAAGGACCTCATCCGCCTGTCGGGGCTCGAGCCGGGCATCGACATCGAGATCGCGTTCTCAGGCATGCGCCCCGGCGAGAAGCTCTTCGAGGAGCTGAGCCTCGACCGCGAGAACATCGAGAAGACGCACCACGAGAAGATCTTCCGCGGCAAGGTCGAGGCGCTGCCGCACGAGGTGCTGGTCCGCGGCCTCGAGCGCCTCAAGCTCGCGGCCGACGACGACTACGAAGCCCGCGTGCGCGACCTGCTCGCCGAGCTGGTGCCCGAGGCGAAGATCCGCCACGGCGCCCGCACCCACCTCCGCTCCGTTCCCGGCGGCGTGCCCCCCAAGAAGGGGGCCAGCGCTTGAGCCGGCAGGAGGCCCCGACGGGGCCCCTCGCCTCCTCCCCGAGGCCATGAGCGCAAACCCGGTTCAGAAGCTCCTGCGTGCCGCAGGGACCTACACGGTCGCGAACGTGATCAACGCGTTCGTGCCCTTCCTGATCCTGCCGATCATCACCGCAGCGGTCGGCCCCGACGACTACGGCGTCTACGGCATCTACGTGGCCGTGGTGAACCTGGCCGTGCCCTTCACCGGGCTGGCGATCTCGCGCTCGGTGGCCCGCGCCTTCGTGGCCGACGACATCGCCATCGCGCGCTACATCACCAGCGCGATGGCCCTGAGCACCGTCGCAACCGCCGGCGTGCTGCTCGCGACGCTGTTCTTCGAGGAGCCCCTCGGCGCCTTGATCGGCTTCCCCCCCGACTGGGTGATCGTCGCCGTGCTGGCGAGCTTCTTCCAAGCCCAGCTCGCGCTGCTGCTCGCGACCCTGCAGATGCGCCATCAGCCCGTGGCCTTCGGGGCGGTGAGGGTCTCGCAGTCGCTCATCAACGGCGGCCTGACGCTGACCCTCGTCCTGGCCCTGGACATGCACTGGCGCGGGCTGGTCCTGGGCCACGCCGTCGCGCTCGCGCTGTACTACCCCCTGTCGCTGCTCATCCTGCGGCGCTCGGCCCTGCTCGACCTGCGCGTGGTCAAGGGCTACGCCCGGGACGCGCTGAAGTACGGCGCGCCCCTCATCCCCCACGTGATCGCGGGGGTCGTCATCACCATGAGCGACCGCATCCTCGTCGCCCGCCTGGTCAACATCGGCGACGCGGGCATCTACAGCGCGAGCTACCAGGTGGGCATGGCGATGTTCCTGGTCATCACCTCGGTGAACCAGGCCTTCATGCCCTGGCTCTTCGAGCAGCTGGCGGACGAGAAGACCGCCCGCAAGCGGCTCATCGTGGGGGGCACCTACGCCTACTTCGCGGGGCTGCTGGCCCTGGCCGGCATCGGCTACTTCGTGGCCCCGCCCTTCATCGGCGTCTACCTGGGGCCGGAGTTCCAACGCGCGGGGGACCTGCTCCCGTGGCTGGTGCTCGCCTTCGCCTTCCACGGCATGTACGTCACCCAGGGCAACTACCTGTACTTCTCGAAGCGCACGAGCTTCCTGTCTGCCTCTTCGGCCGTGGCCGCGGTCACGAACTTCGGCCTGAACCTGGTGCTGATCCCCGCCTACGGAATCTACGGCGCAGCCTGGTCGAGCTCCATCGCGTTCGTGGCGGCGCTCGTGTTGACCTGGTGGTTCGCGCAGCGGCAGATCCCGATGCCCTGGCTGACCTTCTGGAGGCGCCCCTGAGGCGCCCGCTCCCCCGGCTCTAGAAGCCGCCGCGGTAGAGGCCCAACAGCTCGCGGTCGCTGAGCGGCACCTCGGCCCGGCGCCCCAGGAAGTAGACCACTGCGCTGCCGTCGAGCGCTGCGTCGTTCTGCACGAGCATGTGGTCGAAGTACTTGAGCGGGAAGGCCGTGTAGCGCGTGAAGGCCTTGATCGCGAGGCGGGCCGCCTCGGTCTTGGCGAAGCTCAGCATGAAGTACTGGTACGACCAGGCCAGGGCCATGCCCGGGCCGCTGACCGCGCCGCTCTCGACCTCCTCGAACGACCGGAAGAGCCTCCGGTGACCCAGGTGCGTGAAGCGCGTGAAGTCGTACTGCCGCATGTGGATCTGCTGGATGAACGAGGTCTCGGCGTAGACCACCCCGCCCGGCCGGAGGACCCGGTGGATCTCGGCCACGCAGCGGTAGGGGTCGGCGACGTGCTCCAACACGGTCTGGATGATCACCCCGTCGAACGAGCCGTCGGCGAAGGGGATGTCGTGCGAATCGACGACCACTTCGGTGCGGTGGCTCAGCGTCACGTCGGTGTTCACGCAGTCGACGCGCGGGTCATTCACGATCCCCGCCATGCCGCGGCCGACGTCGCGGCAACCCAAGACCAGCAGGCGCGGCGAGTCGGAGACCTGCAGCAACACCTCGCTGAAGCGCGCCATGTTCTCTTCGGCCCGCACGTTGCTGTTGAGGCTCGGGACCAGGCGGCTGAGCAACTTGACGGCCTTGGGGAGGTCGTGCGCGACCGTCGTCTCCTGCCGCTGCACGAACTCGTCCAGGGAGAAGACGCTGTTGTCCTCGTTGATGAGGACGGGGATGCCGTCGATGACCGGGAAGGAGGCCGCGCAGCCCGCGTCCGTGCAGTCCAGGCGATCGGCCTCGGCCTCGAGCCTGGCGCGGCAGCGCGGGCAGCGGAGCAGCGAGCGGGTGGTCTCGCTGTGGTCCTGCCAGCGGGGTTGGGCGGTGCTCAGGGGGGGCTCCGAAGTGAGTGGAGGGGGTCGTAGCCGACTGGCCTCGGCGCAGTCAACGCTGCGCTGGAGGCGGGCGGGCGAAAAGCGTGAGCCGCCCGGGACCGCGCGGGCTCGATGCACATGATGGGCCCGCTTTGTTGGGCCGTCCTTGGAATCGAAGCGGTGTCCCGAGTCCGAGACCGAAGAGAGGCCTCCCCGCGCACACGCCCCTCTTCCCAGGCCACGGCTGCTCAGCGTTCGGACGTCATCCAGCTGTCGTAGACGGCCAGCTCCGCGGGGGCGAAGCGCGCGAAGTGCGGCGAGACCGGCACCTTCGCCAGCACGTCGGGCGGCTCGCTGGTGTTCTGCTCGTCCACGATCGACCAGCCACTCTCCTCGTGGATGGCCCGGTACTCGGGGACCCGCAGCCGGTTCTGATACTGCAGCGAGTTGTTGAACAGCCGCCAGCGCCGCTCGGAGTAGCGCAGGAAGTTGTAGACCGTGATCGAGCTGTCGAAGCCGGCGTAGTGGTCGGCGAGGTCGATGTGGTGGCTCATGAAGCCCCGCGGGCTGATCAGGCGGCCGAACTCCCCGAAGATGCCCACCAGCACCTCGCGCGGGATGTGCTCCAGCGTGTTGTTCGAGCAGATGAGGTCGATCGAGCGATCCTCCAGGCCGCTCTGCCGAGCGTCGGCGACGACCACCTCGATGCCCAGCGCGGCCAGGAGCTCGCTGCAGTCCAGGGAATCCCGGCGCGCCAGCACCCCCCGGATCAGCTCGGCCATGTCCTCCCGGGCGGGCTGGATGCGCCCGTCGCCGATGAGGTCCAGCATGCGCTCGCAGGCCGTCACCACGCGCTCGTGGGTGGAGAGGTTCACGACGTCGATGGAGCGCACCCAGGACGCACCAGCGGCCACGAAGGCGAGCGGGACGATGGGGTACCAGCCGGTCCCGAGCTCGAGCACCGTGAAGGCCCCCTCGGGGAGCCGGGCCCGCAGCCGCTCCACGTGACCCTGCGCCTGCGTCCACTTCTTGAGGAAGCCGTCGTGGCTCAGGCCGGCCGAACCGGTCACGTACTTCTGCAGGTAGCCGTTCCAGCGCTGTGGATCGGGCATCAGGGAGCAGGCCCCCTGGATCGCCGCCTTGATTCTCCAGTCAGGCATCGGGCTCCCCCCTCGAATCGTCAGGCCGCGGGCTCGTCCCCGACCGGGTAGTCGGCCCCCGGCGGCGCGTGCGGCACCAGCGGGTCCTGCCGGCGCGCGACGCGCACCAGATCGGGCTCGGCGCCCAGCTCCTGGAGCAGGTCGGCCACGCCGTCCAGCGCCTTCTGGCGGTCGAGGCTGCTCAGCACCGTCAGGGCGATGAGCTTGAGGTCGGTCCGCACGGAGCGGTTGGCCGCGTAGAAGAGGCCCAAGCGGGACTTCCAGGGCCGGATCAGGCGGTTGTACTCGAGGTCCGCGTCCTCGGCGTCCGCGACGAT
>JAJDAI010000184.1 GCA_029261955.1 Deltaproteobacteria bacterium
GTCGTCGTCGGCGGTCGCGTCGTCATCGTCCGCCGCGGCGGAGTCGTCATCGTCACCAGTCGCGGGGCAGCCCACGACCACAAGGCCCAGGGCCATCATCAGCAGCATCCAAAATCGAGTCATGGTCTCTCCTCCATCGAGCGCGATCTGCGCTGTGGAGCCGAAGGTAGCCGATGCTGGCGCTTTTTACCAAGGGCCCTGTTCCGCGTGAGAACAACGGGCCCTGCAGCCCTGCGCGAGAGGCGACCGAACGCGGCTCAGCTCAGGAGGTCGCGGCTCTCTGCGGCGAGGCTGGCGCCGGCCGCGAGGCTCTCTCGGCCGCCGTCCAGGATCTCCTGGAGCTCCCCGAGCAGGGGATAGAGCACCGGCTGGAGCTGGGGCTCCTTCGCGGCGAGCCCGAGCAGCGCCTGGACCTGCAGGCCCACACCGCGCTCGGTCTCCTTCCACTTCGACGAGGCGCCGTCGAGCAGCTCGTGGAGCTGGCTGACGCTGGCCCGAGCGGGGCCGAGGTCCGCGCCGGGAGCGGCGGCGGCGCCTTCGATGGTGGGCTGATCGTCGAGCTCACCCTGGAGGCGGAGCACCTCGGCGCCGAGGCGGTGCAGCTCGCTCTGGAGGGCGTCTACCAGCTCCGGCGCGGGCCCGGAATCCAGCTGGTTGCGCAGCTCGACGGACTCGAAGCGCAGCGACTCCACCTCGTGGTTCGTGGCGGCGACGCGGGCCTGGCTGGACGCGACCTCGTCGCGCAGCTGGTCCGCTTCGCCGGTTGCGGCCTCGGCCCGGCTGTTCGCGGCGGCGAGTCCTTCGCGCAGGGCCTCGAGCTGAGCGTGCAGCGCGTCGAGCTCGCTGCCGCCGGCCTGGGCTTGCACGTGGGCGGCCTCGGCTTCGGCCTGGGCACCCGAGGCGCGGGCGGCGGCTGCGGTGGCTTCGGCCTGGAGCGCCTCGGCGGTGTGGTTTGCGGCTTGGATCTGGGCTCGCGCGGCCTCGAGCTCGCGGCGCAGTTCGACCGACTCGGCCTGCGATGCGGCGGCGAAGTCGGACCCGGCGGCGACCTCGTCACGCAGCGCGCCGAGCTCGGCGCGCAGGCTGGCAGCCTCCTCGTCGCTGGCCTGAGCCTGCGCTCGGGCGGTTTCGAGCTGGGTGTGCGCGTCCTGGAGCGCCTGGTCTCCGTCGCCCCGGGCGGCCTGGGTGTTGGCTCGCGCTTGGGCGGCGTCCTGCGTGGCGGCCTCGGCGGCCGTCATCGCGGCGGCGATCTCGGCCTGGGCCTCTGCGAGCAGGGCCTTGGCGTCGGCTGCTTCCAGTCGGGCGGAGCCGATCTGCGCCTTCGCCTCGCTGGCCTCGGTGGTGGCGGCGGCCGCGGCGCTGCGTGCCTCGAGGGCCTCGGCCTGGGCTGCTTCCGCCTCCGTCCGTGCCTGCTCGAGCTGCGCTCGGGCGGCCGATGTCTCGCCCTGGGCGCTGTGCACGGCGCCGAGCGCCTGGAGCGCCTCCGCCTTGACGGCGGCGACGGCGGCCTTGGCTTCGCTCGCCTCGGTCCGGGCGGCTTGCGCGGCTGCGGCGGCTTCGCCGGCTTCGGCCTGCGCCGTCGCGAGCTTGAGGATCGCCTCGGCGGCCTCGGTCTGGGCTGCTTCGAGCTGGGTGTTCAGCTCGGCCCTTGCCGCGTCGGCGGCGGCCCTGGCCTCGCTGGCTTCGGCCTGGGCGGCTTCGCTCGCGGCGAGGGCCTGATGCAGTTCGGCTGCGGCGCTCTTGGCCTCGGCGACTTCGGCCTGGGCTGCTTCGGTGGCAGCCCTGGCTTCGGTGGCCTGGGCTTGGGCTGCTTCGGTGGCGGCCTTGGCTTCGGTGGCCTGGGCCTGGGCTGCTTCGGTGGCGGCCTTGGCTTCGGTGGCCTGGGCTTGGGCTGCTTCGGTGGCGGCCTTGGCTTCGCTCGCTTCGGTCTGCGCCGTCTCGACCGCTGCCTTCGCTTTGGCGGCTTCGGTCTGCGCAGCCTCGACGGCTGCCTTCGCTTCGCTCGCTTCGGCCCGCGCGGCTTCGGTGGCTGCCTTCGCCTCGGTCGCTTCGGCCTGCGCCGCCTCGACCGCTGCCTTCGCTTCGGTCTGCGCGGCCTCGGTGGCTGCCTTCGCCTCGGCGGCCTCGGTCTGCGCGGCTTCGGTGGCTGCCTTCGCTTCGGTCGCTTCGGTCTGCGCTGCCTCGACCGCTGCCTTCGCTTCGCTTGCTTCCGCCTGCGCTGCCTCGACCGCCGCGAGTCCCTCGAGGGCCTCCGTCTCGGCGGCCTCGGCCCGGGCCTTCGCCTCGGCGGCCTCGGCCTGCGCCGCCTGGGTCGCTGCCTTCGCTTCTGCCGCTTCGGTCTGCGCGGCCACGATCCCGGCCTTGGCCTCGCTCGCTTCGGCGACCGCGGCCTCTGCCTGGGCCTTCGCCTCGGCGGCCTCGGTCTGCGCGGCCTCGATCCCGGCCTTTGCCTCGCCCGCTTCGGCCTGCGCGGCGGCCACGGCCGCCTCCGCTTCGGTGGCCCGGAGCGCGGCGGCCTCTGCTTCGGCCCGCGCGGTGTCCGCGTCGATGGCCGCCTGGCTCGCGGCGGCCTGCGCCTCTTCGAGCTGGGTGGTCGTCTCTTCGGCGAGCTCGCGCAGGGCCTTGGACTCGGTGCGAGCAGCCTGCGCCTCGCTGCGGGCCATGTCGGCCTCGGACGAGCGCAGCTCAGCCTCGTCGCGCGCGGCGTCGGCGGCCTGCTCGGCGGCGTCGGCCCGCTCGCGCGCGGCGTCGGCGTGAGCCCGCGCCTGCCCGGCTTCCTGACGGGCCGCCTTGCCTTCCGCCCGGGAGCGCTCGGCCACGGCCTGGGCCATCTCGACACCCTTGCGGGCACGCTCGGCGGAGACGGCGCGCACGGACTCGAGCCCGGTCGCCGATGCGGCGGCGTGGGTCTCGGCCTGCTCGCGGGCTGCCGCTTCGTCTGCGGCGCGCGCTTCGGCCGCCGCGAGCCTCGTGGCGGTGGCCGCGGCGCGCGCTTCGGCCTGGGCCCGCGCGTCGTCCGCGGCCTGGAGGCGCTCCAGCGCCTGCTGCAGTCCCTGCTCCACCTCGACGAGGCGTCGTCGCGCTTCCCCGAGCTCCGCTTCGATCTGGATCGCGGGCACCGCATCGAGGCTGATGTCGTCCCCGGGCTCCTCGTCCGGTGCAGCCTCGACCTCGATCGGTGCAGCCTCCACCAGCTCGGGCGGCGGCGACAGCAGCGTCGCCTCGTCGTCATCCTGCATCAGGGGGGCAGCGGCTTCGACGGTGGGCTCGAGCTCGTCGTCGTCGAAGTCGAAGTCGAGGTCGATCTCGCTGCCCGAGCTCACGGCGAAGGCGGGCTGGTCCAGCGCGTCGTCGATCACCTCGAGGCCGGCGCCGAGCTCCAGGGGCTCCAGCTCCGCTTCGATCTCGCTCAGATCACCGTGCAGCAGCTCGTCGACGGCCTGGTCGAAGAAGCCGCTGTCCAGTGGCTTGCGGGCGTACAGGTCCGCCGGACGGGGGCCGAAGAGGTGCGTCGCCGTGTCTCCGCTGGCCAGGCCGTCGTCCAGCAGGCAGACGGGCAGATCGGCGAGGGAGGCCTCCTGCTTCAGCTGATCACAGACCTCGAGCGAGCCGGGCAGCGTCGTGGAGAGCACCACGAGCGCGGGCCGCCACTGGGCGACCTGCGTGAGCACGTCCGAGGGCTCCGCCAGGGGCACGACGAGGTAGCCCTCCGGCGCGAGCAGTTGCCGCAGGTGCCCGAGGGACTGGGGGTCGCGATCGACGACGAGGACGGTGCGCTGCACGGAGTCGGTGCTGTCGACGGACATCTACCGCCTCCCTTCGCTGCCAGCGCGGCTGGCCCGCTTCGCCCAGGCGTTTCCGCGCTCCACCTTGAGCAGGCTGCGCGCGATCTTCGCGACCTTGTCGGGCTGACCGATCTCCTCGTACACGCGCCCGAGGTACTCGAGGGCCCGCGGGTTGCTCGCGTCGAAGGTGACGGCGAGGCGCAGGTAGTCGGGATCCCGGTCGGCCTTCCACGAGGCCCAACCGAGGTCGGCCAGCACGTCGACGTCCGAGGGGTTGTCCTGCCGCAGCTTGCTCAGCCGCGCGATGGCCCCGGGGAAGTCGCCCGCCTCGATGAGCTTGCGCGCCTCCATGTGGGCCGGCCGCAGCGGCGCGCCGCCGGGAACCAGGGCGCCGGGGGACGAGAAGCGCACGCCGCGGGGCTTGACCCGGCTGAGGCCGTTGACCACGGGCGGCTCGCCCTTCTCCAGGCGGCGGTCGTAGTCGCGGCGCTTGCGTGGATCGCAGAGGGTGGCCAGCACGAGCTGTACGCCGGCGACGAGGTCGCTCGCGAGCGCTTCGATGTCCGCGTCCACGGCGTCGTTGCCCGCCGCTTCGTCCCACGGACCCCGCAGGCCCTGGGCGGTGTGCTCGATGTCCGTCGGCTTGGCGCCCCGCGGCAGGTCGAGGAAGGCGTAGTAGTCCTTGCCGATGCGGTGGTCGTGGTCCGCGCGCACGGCCTTCGCCAGCTTGCGGGCGGGCATGCTCAGCGCGCGGCTGCTCTTCGGTGCGGGAGGAGGCTCCGGGACGAAGACGGGCTCCTCGTCCAGCTCCACCTCGAGCTCGACCTCCAGCGGCCCCGACAGCTCGCTGAGCTCGTCCAGGTCTGCGCTGCCCAGGGCCTCCTCCGGCAGGCGGCCAGCGGCGAGATCGGTCAGCAAGGCCGACGCGGGGCGCTCGGAGCGCGTCACGAGGCAGCCGGCCTCCAGAAGCCAGAGCAGCACGGCCAGGTGGCCGCTGCGATCGGGCAGGCGGCGGTAGAGCTCCGCCACGTCGACCCCGTCTCCGAGCTTGTCGGGCAAGTCGGACAGCGGCGCCTCGACGCCCATGGAGCCCAGGGCCTCCGCCAGGCCGTCGGCCGGCACGATGGTCCCGGCCGCGGGGTCGCTCACCTCGTCGATGACGGCCTGCATGGTCACCGCGCTGCGCGTGCCGGACCACAGGGCGTGGGGGATCGAGCAGTCGGGGAACAGGCGCGGATCGACGCGCAGCGTGATGCGGGATGCGTGGTCGTCGAAGGCCCACTGGCCGGTCTTCCAGCCCATCGAGGCGCCGAGGATGCGCTCCGTCAGC
>JAJDAI010000185.1 GCA_029261955.1 Deltaproteobacteria bacterium
CGCGACCTCGAAGCGGTGGCGCTCGTCGGCTGGCACCGGGTTGTCGGAGTCGTTCGAGGCCCAGAAGTCCGCCAACTCGCGCAGCGTGCCGCCCGGGGGAGGCTGGGCGCCCTGCGGGGTGAGCCGCGCGTTGTGCTCGTCGAAGGTGATGATCTGTGCGATCGCCTCGCGGGGGGTCAGATCGGACCAGCTGGCGATCTGCTCGTCGCTCGCGAAGCCGCCGTAGGCGAAGACCTGGAGGACCTGGCGCACGGCGGTGTCGTCCCAGGCGTCCTCGGTGATGACCGGGAAGAGCCAGGGCTCGGGCGTGGGCTCCGGGGTGGGTTCCGGCGTGGGTTCCGGGGTCGGCTCGGGCGTCGGGGTGGGCTCGTCGTCGTCGTCGACGGGCGGGGCCTCGCAAGCGGCGAGGACCAGCAGGAGCAGCAGGATCAGGCTGCCACCCTGCCTTGCCGCAGGAGCGCTCGGCCGAGGGCCGTCCTGGGGGGAGAGGAGCCTCATGTCGGGATGGTAGCGCCTCATCTGGGCGCCGGCCTGACGGGGACCCGCGGACGACCGCGGGCCCCCCCAGGGCTGTTGCCTAGAAGGCGGCTTCGGGCATGTCGATCGCGCTCGTGTCCTGCGAGCGGATGATGGCCGACTTCATGCGCACGCCCGGGAGGACGTTCATCGCGAAGAAGCGGGCCGTGATGATCTTGCCCTCGTAGAAGACGACGTCATCGCCCGAGGCGCCAGCCTTCAGCGCGTCGTAGGCCAGGCGGGCCTGCTCGCCGAGGTGCCAGCCGCAGAAGAGCTCACCGAGCATGTGCAGGAAGCGCGTCGCGACGCTCATGGGGAACTCGAAGTCGCCCGCGCCCGTGCTCTGCATCAGGGTGCCGACGGCGCCGAGGACCGCGTCGCGGGCCTTGCCGACCATCTCGGCGGTGGCCTTGAGCTCCTCGATCTCGCTGTTGGCTTCGACGAACTGGGTGATCTCGGCCATCAGGGCCTGGAAGCCCGCGCCGCCGTTGCGCGGCAGCTTGCGTCCGAGCAGGTCGGCGGCCTGGATGAAGTTCGTCCCCTCGTAGAGCGGGGCGATGCGCGCGTCCCGAGCCGACTGCTCGACCGGGTACTCGCCGCAGTAGCCGTAGCCGCCGAAGACCTGGATGGCCTCGGAGCACATCAGGAAGCCCTGATCCGTGCAGAAGGCCTTCACGATCGGGGTCAGCAGCGCCAGGCGGTCCTCGAAGACCTCCTTGGCGTCCGCGTCGGTGGCCGTGTCGGACTGGTCGGCGACGTAGGCGGCGTTGTAGGCCAGGGCCCGCATGCCTTCGACGTGGGACTTCTGGAGCAGCAGCATCCGGCGCACGTCAGCGTGGCGGATGATCGGCGCCGGCTCGTGGCCGCCCGTCTTCGTCTTGCTGATGTCCGTGCCCTGGAGGCGATCGACGGCGTAGCGCTTCGCGTTCTCGTAGGCGACCGAGGACAGGGCGACGCCCTGCATGCCGGTCATGATCCGGGCCTCGTTCATCATCTGGAACATCATGCGCATGCCCTGGAAGGGCTCGGTTCCGAGCAGGAAACCTTCGCAGGCGCCCTGGTCGCCGAAGCTCAGCGAGCAGGTGGGCGAACCGTGGATGCCCATCTTGTGCTCGATGCCGGTGCAGCGGATGTCGTTGGACTCGCCGAGGGTGCCGTCCGCATCGACCCGGACCTTGGGGACGATGAACAGGCCCAGCGAGCGCGTGCCGGGGCGGCCGTCGGGCATCACCGCGAGCACGAGGTGGATGATGTTCTCGGCCAGGTCGTGATCACCGGCGGTGATGAAGCACTTGTTGCCCTGGATGAGGTAGGTGCCCTCGGTGTCCGTCGGCGTCGCCGTGGTGCGGATGCGCGCGAGGTCCGAGCCGGCGCCGGGCTCGGTCAGCACCATCGTGCCGGCCCACTTCCCGGAGTACATGCGCTCGACGAAGAGCGCCTTCTGGGCGTCGGTGCCGAAGGACTCGACGAGGTGCCCGGCACCGGTCGTCAGGCCCATGTTCAGCTGGAAGGCGGTGCAGGCACCCAGGAACATCTCCTGGACGAAGGCGCCCATGACGCCCGGCAGGCCCATGCCGCCGTGGTCGGGCTTCTGGGACGCGGCCATCCAGCCGTTCTCGGCCGTGGCCTTGTAGGCCGCCTTGAAGCCGGGAGGCGAGATGACCTCGCCGTCCTTGAAGGTCGCGCCGATGCGGTCGGCGTCCTCGTTCAGGGGGGCGACGACCTCGGTGCAGAAGCGGATGGCCTCGTCGGCCATCATCGAGTAGTCCTCGCGGCCGAAGTCGGCGTAGCGCTCTGTCGAAGCGAGGTCCTGGATCTTCAGGTGCTCGAAGAGGAGAAATTCGAGTTCACGCCGGTTTACGAAGAACGAGTTCGCCATGGTCGGTCCGGTTTCCTGGCCCGGCGTTCGCCGGTGCGGTGAGGGTCATCAATGCGATCGGGCCGGGGCGCTGGAGGGGGCCACCAGGCCGGGGTCCGATCGCGGGGGGGCGCAGAACTACACCCTCGGGGCACGGGCGCACAAGACGGGATGCCGAGCCCGCCGATCCCGCGCGGCCCGATGGGCCACCGCGAGGCTGTGCTCAGCCCAGCTTGTCCCAGCGATCCAGGCGCGCTTGCAGGGCCCTTGCGGACTCGCCGAGCGAGGCGCCGACCTCGTCCAACGAGCAGCCTTGCCTCGCAGGGGAGGGCGCTGAGTTCGAAGTCCGCCGCCGGGCCGGCGAAGGCTGCGAGCAGCGCGGGGCCCACCCCGAGGCCCCTGGGGCGCGGCCCAGGATCGCGGGCTATCGTGCGCGGCGGCCGGACCGACCCGGCTGCGAGAGGACCCCGTGCGCACCTGCCTGCTCCTGCTTCGGTCGAACCCCGCGCGCGCGGTCGCCTCGCTGGCGGGCTGGCTCCGCGAGGCGGGGCACACCGTGCGCATCGTCGACTGCTCCCAGCCCGACCCGGCCGGGGGCGCCGCGGCCTTCGATCCCCAGCTCGTGCTCATCCCCTCCGCCCTGAAGCACTGGCCCGAAGCGGGCGAGCAGGCCCGGGCCGTGCGCGCCGCCTGCGACAACCCGATCGCGATCTTCGGCCCCATGCCCACGCTCTTCGGCGAGGCGGTGCTCGCCGAGCCCGTCGTCGACTTCGCGCTTCAGGGCGACCCCGAAGAGACCGTGCTGGAGCTGCTGGCTCGCTTTGAGGCCGGCAAGGGCTTTGCGGGCGTGCCGGGCCTGGTCTGGCGCGACGCGGGCGAGATTCGCGCCAACAAGCCCCGCGCGCCCTTCGCGGCGCTCGCGGAGCTGCCCCCGCCGGCCTGGGACCTGCTGGACGCCGAGGCCGCCGCCCCACCCCCCTGGCGCAACCCCGGCGGCCCCGCCCTGCCCATGCAGCTGTCCCGCGGCTGCAGCCACGCCGAGTGCAGCTACTGCGCGAGCGCGGGCGCCTTTCAGCGCCGCTTCCGCCGGCCCGACGCCGAGCTCGCCGCGGACCGCGTCCTGGCCCTGCACGAGCGCACGGGTGTTCGCTCCGTGGCCTTCGTCGACGAGGAGTTCGTCGTGGGTCGCGACTGGATCCTCGACTTCTGCTCGGCCCTGCGCGGCCGCAAGAACCCCGTGACCTGGAGCTGCGAGGCGCGCCCCTCCCAGGTCGACTACCACCTGCTCGACCGGATGCACGAAGCGGGCTGCCGCCTGATCGTGCTCGGCATGGACGTGCTCGACACGCCGCTGCTCCGGACCCTGGAGAAGGACCAGCAGGTCGCGTCCTGCGCCGACGCCGCGCGCTCCGCCAGCCTCGCTGACATCGGGACCGTCGGGCTCTTCGTCCTGGGGCTTCCCGGCTCCTCCGCGGCCATCGACCGCGCGACCGTGGACCACGCGCTCGCCATGGGCCTCGACGAAGCCATCTTCACCGTCTTCCAGCCGCCGCCCGGTTCGCCCCAGGCCGAAGGCTGGACTGCGGAGCAGCACGTCGCAGCGGCTCAGCGCCCCTCGCTGCCCCTGTGGTCGCCGGCCGGCTACGCCCCGGCGGAAGTGCAAGCCGAGCTGCGTCGCGCCCGCGTGCGCTGGCAGCTGAGCCCGCGCCGCATGAAGTCCCTGGTCCGCCGCGCGACGCGCACCCCGGGCCTCGCAGTCCGCCTGGCGCGCTTGCGGGCGAGCGGCGGCGCGGGTCCCTACGACGGGATCCCGGGGGTGGATCTGCCGTAGGAGCTGGGGTTCGATCCGGTCTTGTTGGTTCTGTTCTCACGCCGAGGCGCCAAGGGGCCAAGGGCGCGGAGGGGCCCCTCCCCCAAGAACCCTCCGCGCCCTTGGCCCCTCCGCGCCCTTGGCGTGAGAACCAGCCTCCCTCACCCCAGCACCGCTAGTCCTCGACCAGCTTCAGCGACGCGCTGTTCATGCAGTAGCGCTGGCCCGTCTCCGTCGGCCCGTCCGGGAAGACGTGGCCGAGGTGCCCGCCGCAGCCCGCGCAGACCGACTCGCGCCGGAGCATGCCGTGGCTGCGGTCGACGATCTCCTCCACCGCGTCGTCCTGCAGCGGGCGGTCGAAGGAGGGCCAGCCGCAGCCGGCATCGAACTTGGTCTCCGAGCGGAAGAGCTTCGTGCCGCAGGCTGCGCACTCGTAGGTGCCGCCGGCCCAGGTGTCCCAGTATTCGCCCGTGAAGGGGCGCTCGGTGCCCTTCTCGCGAAGCACCGCGAAGCGCTGGGGGTCCAGGCGCTGGGCCCACTCGTCTTCGGGGATGCTCTTGAAGTCGGGCTTGTCGGACATGCGGCCTCCTTGCGAGGGAGGATTCTGGGTCCGAATCCGCTCGACCGCTACTCCTCGAAGGATGGGGTGGCGTCGGCGTCCTCCCCAGCGGGCTCCGTCGTGCCCTCGGTGGGAGGCTCCTCCTCCAGGAAGGACTCCAGATCGAGGTTCGCGCGCTGCTTCATCCGCACGACGGCCTGCCAGACCAGCACCCCGAAGAGCGCCAGCAGACTCAGCGTCAGCGGCCCACCCACCGGCACGTCCAGGTAGCTCACCGCGAGGAGGAGCAGCCCGAGGCCCACCCCGCCCGCCGCCACGAGGCGCCGGTCCGCGGGCCAGATCCTGCGCCGCAGGCCGAGACCCAGCGCCAGCCAGAGGAGCCCGGTGCCGCCCAGGGCGATGGCCGACGCCATCTGCCGGCCACGCCGCGACGCGTAGGGCACCGCCACCTGGACCTCGCGCCCGCCCTGGTTGGCGTAGAGCTTCGAGAAGCTCATCCGCGTGCCGGTCATCGGCACCGCCACCTGGATGGTCCCGGGGCCGCCGAGGGACTCGCGCAGCTCGTCGCGGCTGACGTGGCCACCCCAGGAGTTGAGCTGCATGTCGCCCTTCGGCTTGCCGTAGCGCAGCTCGGCCGGGAGGAAGAGCTCCAGCTCCGTGTTCGTCGCGATCATGTCCGGCTGGGGGAGCTCCGCCTTCAGGCGGCCGAAGAAGCGCAGCTCGGGCACCGGCGTCGCGTAGACGAGCTGGACAGGGAAGGCCTGCTCGCTGTTGCGGATCTTGATGAGGACCTCGGGCCGGCCTCCGACCTCCTCGCCCAGGGCGGGCTTCTCGGCCTCGCCGCTGACCGTCGCCGACCAGATCTCCGAGCCCTTCGGCAGGCGCACGCGCAGGAACTGCTCGCGGCGGTTCCGCACGGAGAAGTTCGCGGTGGTCACCGCCAGGCCGTCCTCGGTGAAGAGGGTGGCGTAGCGCGCGGCGTCGATGGCCGCGGCCTGCACGTCGATCTCGGCGTGCCGCGTGACCTTCAGGCCCAGCCGGTAGGGCGGGTCCACGTGCACGTACTTGTAGGCGAGCAGGATCGGGTTGGTCGTCTGCAGGACCAGCTGCTGCGGCAGCTCCGAGACGTCCACCGAAGAGAGCTGGTCCGTGGTCGCGGCCTCGACCTCCACGGCGCTGAGCGCCTCCACCGCGATGCGCCCCTGCTCCACCTCCGCGCCGTTCACCGACAGCGTCGGCACCGCGAGCTCGCCCTCGGAGTCGCCGAGGATCTGCTCGTAGGCGACCTCGACGCGGAAGCGGCCTTCCAGATCCTGGGTGAACTCGACGTCGATGACCTGGGCGCCGGCCAGCTCCTTCAGCTCGTGCCCGCGCAACGAGGGCGCCGAGAGGTTGAGGAAGTTGACGCCCTTCGGCAGGCCGATCTGGAGCGCCGCGAGGGCGCCCGACTTCACGTTGATCTCGACCGTGGCCGCGCCGCGCAGGCTGACGTCGCTGAGGCTGACCAGGGTGTTCACCTGGGCGTCGAAGCGGCCCTCCTTGCGCTCGGGCTTCGTGGCCTGGACCGTCAGCGCGGCGCTGGGCTCGGCGTACTTGAAGGTGTGCGCGATCGTCATCTCGATCGCCTGCTTGAAGAAGGCCGGCAGCTGGTTCTCACCCACGCGGGTGACCGAGGCTTCGTCCACGGGCTTGAGCGTCAGCTCCTTGCTCGAGAGCAGGGCGACCATGCCGCGCTGGCGGTGCATGTCGCGGGCGTTGAGCAGCGGCACGGAGACCGCAGTGTCGGGCTCGCGGGACAGCAGGCGCTCGTACTCGACCTCGATCACGAACTCCCCCTCCACCTCGCGGTCCAGGAAGACGGTGAGCACGCCGGGCTTGGCCGCGGAGGCCCGCTTCACGCGCCAGTCCGCCACGCCGCCCTGGTCTCCGGTGACCTGGTTGACCTGCACGTCGGGCGGCACGTCCAGCTCGAACTGGTTCGCCTTGCCGCGCGTGACGTCGAGCACGGCGGCGGCGCGCACGTAGAGCACGCCCTCCTCGGCCCAGGCGGCGTGCAGCAGGTTCGCGTTGGAGCGCACCTCCGTCGCGAGGTCCTCGGGGATGGCTTCGGACCAGGAGAAGACGACCTGCTGGGACATCGGCACGTTGACCGACGCGAGCGTGCGCCCGCGGCCCTGCTCGAGCTCGACGGCGGCGGTGGGGGAGACCGTGACTTCCTTCTCGCCGGGCAGGGTGAGCAGGAAGCGCGAGACCGGCACCATCGGCACCGACATCACGACCTTGGGCGGCCCGTCCTGGCGCTGCACCGGGACCTCGAAGACGGCCTTCACCTCGTGCCGGCCTCGGCCACGCAGGCGGGTGGCGAAGCGATCGCCCTCGACCAGCACCGCGGTCTCCTTGCCGTCCACCGCGAGGCTCACCAGGGCCACGCTCGCGGGCAGCAGGGGCAGGACGAAGGCCTCGGCGCCCTCGGAGTCGACGGAGAAGGTCGCGGTCCAGGCCACCGCGTCGCCGCGCAATTCGCCGGCGTAGCGGGCTCGGCTGAGCGTGTGCCCGGAGGTCGAGGGGGCGCGCCAGCTGAGCTGCACGCCGGGCGCGGCGGGCACGGTGGCGTCGATGCGGGTGGTGGCCGCGCTGCTGGTGATGCGCGAGCCGGCCGAGGGGATCGCGGCGAGGTCGAGGCCGGCGCCGGGCAGCGTCGCGTTCAGGCGGGTCGCGGGGACGGGCGGCAGGGGGACCTGGACCGACCAGCCCTGGTCGCTGCGGCTGGCGTCGACGACGTACTCGATCGTGACCGAAGCCGTGCTCGGTGAGCCCGCGCGCCACACCAGGCCCGTGGCGGCTGGGTGCAGCCGGGCGGGGGAGCCGTTGACCGCGAAGGCTCGCACGCCGGCGCCGGCCAGGACCGGGACGTCGGCCCCTTCGATGAAGACCTGGAGCGAGGTGCTCACGGACACCGTCGCGAAAGGCTCCGAGCCCGAGGCGTCGACGGTCACGCTGACCTCGGCCGGCCCGTAGGCCCAGGCGATGCCCCCGTCTTCGCCCGTGCTGTTCTGCGCGATGAGCTGGTTGTAGGTGTCCAGCGGCAGGTGCACCTGGCCGGGGCCCTCGCCCGCCAGGGCAGGGGTCGAGAGCAGGGCGAGCATCAGGATGCGCAGGATCATGGGGTCTCCTCGGCGTCGGGCGGCAGGACCTTGCGGCCGGCTGCATGGAAGAGCGAGTCGCGCAGGTAGTCGCGGGCGTCGGCGCGTTGGGCGCGCTGGATGGCTTCGCGGTAGGCGGCGAGCAGGTCGAGGTCGCGGCTGGTCTCGGGGTCGGAGCGCAGCGCGGGCACGGCCTCGCGCATGCCGCGCAGGAAGGCGTCCAGCTGCTCCAGCCGCGCCCGCGCTGCCGGCACATCTCGCCGGCGCAGGTCTCCGGCCACCGCGAGCAGGCCGTCCGACAGGTAGCGGGCCAGCTCGTTCTTGAGCACGTTCAGCTCGAGCGGGCCCGGAGGCAGCGGGTCCCGACCCAGCTGCAGGCTCGCGCGGGCCACGCCGTTGTTGAGGCGGACCAGGTCCTTGTAGCGAACCGTCACGTCGGCCACGGGGCCGGGGCCGGGCACCACGACGTCGAGCACGAAGACGTGGGCGTCGCCGGCGTACCAGGCGGGCACCACGATCTGGATGCCCTCCTCGTCGTCGCTGCGATCGGCCTCGATGCCGAGGTTGCGCGACAGGCGCACGTCGATGCTCTTCTCGGCCTCCCGGATCTGCTCGGCCCGCTGCTCGTCCAGGCGCTGCGAGCCCAGCACGTCGACCAGCTTGACCCCGGGCGCCAGGCGGATGCGCAGGCGCACGGCGCGGGCGACGGCGCGGCTGGCGGCGGTCAGCTCCCGCTGGACGAGGTCGCGGGCCTCGCTGGCGTGGCGCAGCACGCGGCGGTTGCCCTGACCGGCGAGGGCGATGGCCTCCAGGGAGCGGGGCTCGCTGCCTTCGCCGACGCCGATGGCGCTGACCGGGATGCCGGCCACGCCGCTGCTGTGCGCGATG